>NZ_JARVRO010000001.1:0-261387 GCF_030209645.1 Curtobacterium sp. ME-Dv--P-122a | reverse complement strand
TGGTCTCCCACGCCTCGGACCCGAAGATCTTGTCCCACGTGGACTGCTTCCCGAGGCCCGCGTCAGCAGCTTCACCGATCTTCGTCGCGGTCCGCTGCTCCGCGTCCTGCCAATCACCCTTCGCATCCGCCACGAGCCGCTTCGCCGCATCGATCCGCGACTGCGCCGCCGAGATGTCCCCCTGCGCCGACGACACGGACCCCTGCGCGACGGACGCGTTGTCGGACGCTGCCCGCAACTGCGCCGGCGAGGGAACATCCACCCCGTCCGGCACGTCGGAACCCGCCGGGTACTCATCCGCGACCTTCGACAGGTCCTTCGACGCCGACTCGTAGTGCGACAACGTCGACTGCGCATCCGCCAACCGGTCCTGCGCCGCGGCGAGGTCCCCGGTGGCGTCCCTCGCATCCGCCAACGCACCATCAGCCCGGTACTGGGTGTCATCGACCGTGTCAGCCCACCCCGACAACGCCGTCGCGGCGAGTTCGTACGAATCGACGAGCTTCGTCAGGTCCGACGGGGTGTCCTCGATCGCGTCGACGAACACATCCGCGGCCTCACCCTCCCAGTCGGTCAGCCACCCGGAGCCCTTCACCGACTTCAGCCGCGTCGAGGCGTCATCGGCCGCGTCGGAGATGCGCTGGTACTCCCGCGCCATCATCCGCAACGTCGACGGATCACCCTTGACCGGATCATCACCCTGATCGACAACGTCCCACCCCGACGGCCGCCCCACGACTACTGTGCCCTCGAGGCAGCGGGTCCGCCGCCGCCGTTCTCGTCGTTGACCTGCAGGGCCTGTGCCAGCTGCTCGTCGGTCTCGGTGTAGGTCTCGATGGACGAGCTCAGCATGTCCGCCAAGGCCTTCGTCGACTCGCTGATCTTGTCCCGCTTGTCGCCCCAGCGGTGGTCGAAGTCGTGCAGAGCGTTCTGCACCGTCCCCGAACCGATCTCGTCGTCGGACGCGTCGACACGCTTGTGTGCCTGCTCGAGCGTGCTGTGCACGGTCGTCAGGTCGTTCTGGAGCTCCCCGAGCCCCATCAGGTCAACCAGCAGTTTGCCTGCCACGGAACAATCCCTCCCCGATCACGAACCGGCGCCGTCAGGACGGCGCCACAGGAACCGCGACGACCCCGTGCCCCACGCGATCGCGGGGCACGGGGTCGACGACGGTGTCAGCCCTTGAGGCCGGAGGCCAGCGACTCGTCCGTCTCGGACAGGGTCTGCGAGGCCTTGGAGAGGAACGTGGAGAGGCCTTCGAGCCCCTGGACCGTCTGGGTCACGCCACGGTTGAACTCGTCGTAGGACTCGCCGAACGCGACCGACGACTTGTCGGTGACGTAGCCGTCCGAGATGAGCTGCTGGATCTTGCGCTGCAGTGCCGACAGACGGTCTTCGATGTCTGCCTGGCCCGCCTTGAGGTCGGAGGCTGCTGCCTCGAGGTCTGCGTACGAGACGTTGATGTTCGCCACGGTGTGACTCCCTTTCCCCGGAGTTTCGTTTGTCCCCCCAACGGGGCGTGTTGCAGGGGACACTACCATCGTCCTGCGACACGAAGTCAACGCTACGGGGGAATGCCATGACCTTCACGTTCACGATGGTCGACCGCGAGAGCGGCCAGACCGCGAACGTCTACGTCGACGGCGACGACTCCCGGGCGGTGCGCGAGCTGGTGGCCGAGGCCGAGCGCCTCATCGCCACGGACGTCGTCGCCTCCGGCCGGACCCCGGTGTACTTCGTCGGGGAGCAGCCGCTCGACCTCTCGGCGTCGGTCGCCGAGTCGGGCGTCCGCGAGGGCGTGGTGGTGGCCCGGAGCCTCGAGCAGGTGCCGCCACCTCCGCTCCGCCCGCTGACCGACGCCGAGGTCCGGATCGTGTCCGGGCTGCACGCGGGGACGATCGTGCGGGTCAGCACCGGCACGGTGACCATCGGTACGGCGCCGTCCGCGCACGTGCGGGTCCCGGTGAGCACCACGGACGAGGTCGAAGCAGAGGCGTCGGGGTCCGACACGGTGCCGGAGATCGCCCTGCTCGTCACGGTGACGGCCGACGGCGCGAAGGTGCGCCCGGCGAACGGCTACTCCGGCGCGCTGCTGGACGGCGAGCCCGTCACCGAGGAGACCGACTGGCCCGAGACCGCACAGCTCGCGGTCGGCGGGGTCCTGCTCGGCTTCGGCCGCGCCCCGAACCGCGGCGCCCACCTGTCCCTGGCGGACGACGGCATGTCGCTCGAGTACAACCGGCCCCCGCGCATCCTGCCGCCGGACGAGCACACCCGCTACCAGCTGCCCCCGCCGCCGACCGAGCCCCCGGCCCGGGCGCTGCCCATCCTGATGGCGCTGGCGCCGATGGGCATGGCGGTCATGTTCGTGTCGACCACCGGGCGTTGGATCTACCTGCTCATCGCCCTGCTGTCGCCGATCCTGATGATCATCACGGGCCTCCAGGGCCGCCGGCAGGGCAAGAAGACGTACCGGCAACGCGTCGTGGAGTACGAGGACACCAAGGCGCGGATCGAGGCGGACGCGACCGAGAGCCTCCAGTCCGAACGTGCACGCTGGATCGCGAGCGCGCCGGACCCCGCCGCCGTCTACGAGACGGCGGTCACGCCCCTGCCGCGCCTGTGGGAGCGGCGCCGGACGGACCCGGACCACCTGCTGGTCCGCGTCGGCACGGCGACGCAGCGCTCCGAGGTGACCATCGAGGACCCGGAGCAGCTGTCCCACAAGCGGACCGTCGCGTGGGACGCGACGGACGTGCCGGTGCGCATCCGCCTGGCCGAGCGCGGCGTGATCGGCATCGCCGGTCCGGACGACGACGCCCGACGACTCGCGAACTGGGTGGTCGCGCAGCTCGCGACGCTGCAGAGCCCGAAGGACGTCACCTTCACGCTGCTCACCGACACCACGCGCACGTCGCTGTGGGAGTGGATGTCCTGGCTGCCGCACGTCCGCCGCGACGGTGCGGACCAGCCGATGACGAGCATCGCCTCGAACGCCGCGTCGACCGCGCGGGCGATCGCCGAGCTCGCCGCGATCATCGACGCCCGCAAGGAAGCCGGGATCGGCAAGAAGACCCCGCCGGCCGACGAGATCGTCGTCGTGATGGACGGCGCGCGCCGGCTCCGCGCGATGCCCTCGCTCGTGCAGGTGCTCAAGGAGGGGCCGTCGGTCGGGGTGTTCAGCATCTGCCTCGACCTGGACGAGCGGCTCCTGCCCGAGGAGTGCGACGCCGTGGTGGTCGTCCGCGACGACCGGGTGCGGGTCACCCAGCAGCGCAGTGAGCGCATCGACGACGCACGCCCGGACCTGGTCGACCAGGACTGGCTCGAGTGGGTCGCCCGGTCGCTGTCGCCGATCGTCGACGCCAGCCCGGACGTGCAGGACGGCGCCATCCCGTCGTCCGCCCGGCTGCTCGACGTGCTCCAGCTCGAACCGCCGACGTCCGAGGCCGTGCAGGCACGCTGGCTGCTCGGCGGCCGCAGCACCACCGCCGTGGTGGGGGCGTCGATCGACGGGCCGTTCGCGATCGACCTGCGGAACGACGGCCCGCACGGCCTGGTCGCCGGGACCACCGGTTCCGGCAAGTCCGAGCTGCTGCAGACGATCGTGGCGTCCCTCGCCGTGGCGAACCGTCCGGACGAGATGAACTTCGTGCTCGTCGACTACAAGGGCGGCGCGGCCTTCAAGGACTGCGTCGACCTGCCGCACACGGTCGGCATGGTCACCGACCTCGACACGCACCAGGTCGAGCGCGCGCTCGAGTCGCTCGGCGCCGAGCTCCGCACCCGCGAGCACGCCCTCGCCGAGGTCGGGGCGAAGGACCTGGAGGACTACCAGGACCTGCAGGCCAAGCGCGCGGCGAACGGGGACACGATCCCGAGCCTGCCGCGGCTGCTCATCGTCATCGACGAGTTCGCCTCGCTCGCCCGCGAGCTGCCCGACTTCGTCAAGGGCCTGGTGAACATCGCCCAGCGCGGTCGCTCGCTCGGCATCCACCTGATCCTCGCCACGCAGCGCCCTGGTGGCGTCGTGTCGCCCGAGATCCGCGCGAACACGAACCTCCGCATCGCGCTGCGCGTCACCGACCAGTCGGAGAGCCAGGACGTCATCGGCGCGAACGACGCCGCGCGGATCGCGAAGTCGACCCCGGGGCGCGCCTACGTGCGGCTCGGCGCTGCCTCGCTGCTGCCGTTCCAGTCCGGTCGCGTGGGTGGGCGCCGGCCCGGCTCGGACGACCAGGAGGCCCGCCCCGCCCTGGTCCGCGAGCTCACCTTCGCCTCGTACAGCGATCCAGCCCCCCGCCCGGCCGCCGTCGAGGCCGCGGCCAGCGACGTGGAGGTCACCGACCTGAGCGTCCTCGTCGCGTCGATCGACGAGGCCACCCGCGCCCTCGGCACCCCCGAGCAGCGGAAGCCCTGGTTGCCGCCGCTCGGCGAGGTCGTCGGGCTCGACGACGTCGAGGCCACTGGCACCGGCGACCTGGCACCCCTGGCGGTCGCCTGGGGCGTCGAGGACCACCCGGGCGACCAGCGGCAGCGCCCGGCGGTGTTCGACCTCGACGCGGACGGCCACCTGTTCGTCATCGGCTCGCCGCGCTCGGGTCGCAGCCAGACGCTCCGCACCCTGGCGGGGGCGATGGCCCTGCGGCTCGGCGTCGGCGACGTCCACATGTACGGGATCGACTGCGGCAACGGTGCCCTGCTGGCCCTCGGTGCGCTGCCGCACTGCGGCGCCGTGGTGCAGCGGCACGAACCCGACCGGGTCTCGCGGCTGCTCGGCATCCTGCTCCGCACGGTGCAGGAGCGCCAGGCCGCCTTCGCCGCCGGTGGGTACTCGTCGATCGCCGAACAGCGGACCGACGCGGGCACCGTGCCGATGCCGCACATCGTCGTGTTCCTCGACCAGTGGGAGAGCTTCATGGCGACCCTGGCGGATGCCGAGAACGGTGCGCTGCACGACGCCGTCCAGACCCTGCTGCGCGAGGGCGTCGGCGTCGGCGTGCACCTGGTCGTCTCCGGCGACCGCACCCTGACGTCCGGCCGGATGTCGAGCCAGGTGGAGCGGAAGCTGCTGCTCGCCCTGGCCGACCGCGGCGACTACAACTACGAGGGCATCAACGGCAAGAAGCTCCCGGAGTCGATCCCACCGGGGCGCGGGTTCCGGAACGCCACGGCGACGGAGACCCAGGTCGCCGTGCTGCCCGGCGGACTCGGGGGCCGCGACCAGGCCGCCGCGCTCCGGGGCATCGGCGACGAGGTCCGTGCGCACGTGCCGGCCGACGCCCCGAAGCCGTTCCGCATCGACGTGCTCCCGCGCTCCATCACCTTCACGGACGCCGTTCGGTACCTGCCGTCGGCCGAGGCATCGGTGGGTCGGGTCGCACTCGGCGTCGGCGGCGACGAGCTCCGGCTGTTCACGCACGACTTCGTGCAGGACACCCCGGTCTTCATCGTCGGCGGCAGCCCCCGCTCGGGGAAGAGCACCGCGCTCGTCGCGATGGCCCGCCACGTGCTGTCGGCGGGTGGGGCGGTCGTCGCGGTGACACCGCGGGAGTCCCCGCTCCGAGCACTCGACGGAGCAGCCCGCGTCACGGTCGTGACCGACGGCACCATCGGCGCCGAGGGGCTGTCCGCCGCGATCGACACCGGCTCGGACGGCTTCACGCTCGTGCTGGTCGACGACGCCGAGGCCCTGAAGGAGTCGCCGGCCGAACCGGTGTTCCGGGCGATCATGGACTCCGACCGGGGTCGTTCGGTCGGGCTCGTCCTGGCCGGTGACGTCGAGGGTGTGGCGAGCGGGTTCCGCGGCTGGCAGGTCGACGCGAAGAAGGCCCGTCGGGGCATGCTCCTCGCGCCGCTCAGCACCGTCGACGGCGACCTGATCGGCACGAAGCTGTCGAAGAGCCTGGTCGCCCAGGACCGCGTCGCGGGTCGGGCGCTGCTGAACGACGCCGACCAGGCGCTCCGACTCGTGCAGGTACCGGCCGGCGACTAGCGCCCGGTCCGGGGCCTGCTCAGCCCAGCGGCGTCTCGCTGACGAGCCCGACGGCGGGTTCGGCGCGGAGCGTGTGCCCGCCGAACACCACGGTGTCGCCGGGCTGCACGGTCGTGCGCTGCGACGGCACGAGCATCGCCGCGGGGAACCCCGGACGCTGCAGCTCGACGCCGTTCGCCGACGCGGTGTCGAGCACCCAGAGGGAGCCCTCGGCGCCGAACCCGAACTCCAGGTGCGTGCGGCTGAGCAGCCGCTCCGGGTCCTCCAGGGCGATCATGTGGGCGTGTCCGCCGTCCGGGTGGGCGCTCGCGGGGTCACGGCCGATCAGCCCGCCGCCCGACACGGTCACCCGCTGGGCGCCGTCGAGGACGAGCACGGCAGCCGCCGTCTGGCGGGCGGGGGCGGCGTCACGACGGGCGGTGGTGCCGCCGGACGACCCGAGCGGCCTGCCGGGCATCTGCGCCACGGTCGCCCGGACCCGGTCGGCACTCGCACGCGGAGCCGGGGGCGGTGTGGTGACCGACCGGGCGAGCTCGCCGCGCTGCGCCATCTGTGCCAGGTCACGCTCGCTGACCCGCTCGACGACGGGTTCGACGACCTTGCGCTTCTTCCGGAACGGCCAGAGGCGCATCAGGACGCCTCGCTGCCGACCGCGGCGGAGTCGATGAGCTCGAAGGTGTCGGTCACGGTCTCGAACAGTTCGTACAGGGGCTCGGCCAGGTCGGTCGCGGGCGACGAGACGCTGACCAGGGCGACCTGGTCGCCGGCGGGCACGAACGTCTGCATGAGCACGACGTCGAACGACCCGCGGCCGTCCGGCGCCTGCACCGTCGAGACACCCCAGACGCGCGGCACCCGGCCGACGCGGGGGACCTCGTGCACGTCGACGTGCATGCCGTCGTCGTCACCGCCGAGTGCGGCGACGTGGTCGGTGAGCGCGGCGAGCGGGTCGCCGCCGGCCTCGGGCGCGGGCAGGACCGTCACGGTGAGGGCACCGGAGACGATGCCGTCCTCGCTCGGCTCGGCGAACGCGGCGCAGTACCGCGCGCCGCTGTCCCACGCCGAGCGGGCGAACCGGCGGAGCACCCGGACGATCTCGGTGCGGTGGTCCCACAGTTCCCGGTGGTCCTCGATGCGTTCCTGCACGAGTGCGCTGATCCGGTCGTCACGGCGTTCCGGTTCGACCGGGAGCTCGAACCAGGACCGCGGGACCGTGATGGCGAAGTGGTCGACCGACATGCCCGCTACCGTACCGTGGCGTGTCGCCTCGCGGTCCGCCGCATCGCCCGCAGCAGCAGCGGCCCCGGCAGTCGCAGCAGCGCCCCCGGCACCAGCGCCCGCACCCCGGCCACCACCCGCACGGTGCGCCGGAAGCGCCGTTCCTCCCGCGGCCCCCAGGCGAAGCCGTACGCCGAGCGCACCCGTTCCGGCAGCATCCCCACGGTCACGATGCGGACGAGGGGCATCGCCGCCCGCACCCACAGCGGCGCGAACCGCGGGTGCAGCAGGTCACGGACGACCCCGCGGGCGTCGTCGGTGACCTCGAGTCCGTCGAGCGTCTGCTGCCAGTACCGGTCGAACGCCGCCACCGAGGTCGGCCAACGCTCCGGCGGCACCCGCAGCGCGGTCGCGATCGGGGCGTAGGCGGCGAGGACCTGCTCGGCTCGGGCCGCGGAGACGCGTGTGCCGAACAGGTCGTGCGCCCGCCGCGCGGAGTCGAACAGGGTCGCGGCCACCCAGAGCTGCCGGTCGACGTCGTCGGCGCCCGCGACGGGCCGATGCGCACGGTTGACGAAGCCCGCTGCGGTCGCCGAGTCGGTCTCCGTGCCGATGACGACGGCGTAGACGAACATCAGGGTGTGGGCGAGCCGCTGCTGGGGTCGCCGGGCGAAGTCCGAGTGCCGCCGGACACCGGCCGCGACGACGGGGTCGGCGATCTGCAGCAGGATGGCGCGGCCGCCCGCGGCCACGGGGGTGCTGTCGGCGAGGAACCGACGCAGGTGACGGTCGTGGACGCGCCCAGCAGGCGGACGGGAGGCACGGTGCGGGTCGTGTGTCGCGCCTCCAGGCCGTGGGGTGGTCACGCCGCACCCCGTCGGCGTCGCGCCCGCAGGACGGGCCGGAGGTCCACGGCGATCGCCGCCAGGAGCGCGAAGGCGCCGACGACCAGGGCGACCAGTGCGGACGAGGCATCGACGGGCGCATCACCGGTCAGGGCGAGGAGCGTCGCGACGAGCCAGATCGCGGGGAGCGGCCAGAGGCGGGTCGGTGATCCGGTGACGACCGCACCGACGACGCCGACGACGAGGAGCGGGACCCAGCGGCCACCGGGCTCCGAGCGGGCGGCGAGGTGTGCCGCGGCGGCGACCAGCAGCATCGCCGCGACCGCCAGCAGCCGCGCTGCCGAGGGCATGCTGCGGACGCTGGAGCGGACTCGTCGGAACACGGCCCGATGCTACCGAGCCGTGTTCCGGGGGAGCCTGATCAGGTCAGCGCTCAGAGCGGCTTCGTGCCGAGGTCGTTGCCGAGGTCGTTGCCGAGGTCGGCGCGGTCCTCGTCCTGCTCGTTCTCGTGCTCCCACAGGTCGGGCGAGCCCTCGCGCGGGGAGCCACCGGTCGGACCGTCGTCGGAGCCGTCACCGGGCTGCGGCTCCACCGTCTCACCGGCGACCGCGTCGTTCGTCACCGTCTCGAGGGACTCCTCGGCCTCGTCCACCTCGTACGGGCCGACGTGCTCACGGTCGATGTCGTCGTCGCGACGCTGCTGGGACTCGAAGTCGTCGACGGGGCTGATGCCGGGGTCGCTCATGGTGGTTCCTTTCCGTTGCGGGCTTCCTGCCTACCCGCCGGCGCTTGGCGGCCGTCCGGTTTCGTGTCGTGTTCACCCGGGCGTCACCTTCCGGTCACACCGCCACGGCAGCATCGCCGATGCTCGGGGGAGTGGAGCGCGGTCGCCGACGGGTGGTCGAGCGACCGCGCCTTCCCCGCCCGGGTCGTCCGGGCCGCTGTCAGACGCGTTCGAGCAGGTCGCGTTCCTCGACGTCGGCGAGTGCGAGGGTGCGGTACCCGGCGGACTCGAAGAACACCGTGATGCGGTCCTCTTCCGTGCTCATCACCACGCCCGTGCCCCACTCGGCGTGCTCGACGCGGGCGTCCGGCGGCCAGGCGGCGTCGTTCGCACCGTCGGCGACGTGGGCGGAGGCGTCCCGGGCCGTGCCGGACGAGCAGGTGTCGCAGTTGCCGCACGGCTCCGGCAGCTCGTCGCCGAAGTAGCCGAGCAGGAACTGCCGGCGGCACCCGGTCGTCTCGGCGAGCTGGCGCATCATCGCGATGCGGGACTCCTCGACCCGTTCCCGTTCGGCGGCACGGTCGGCTGTCGCACGTGCCGCACGGTCGGCGTCCTGCGGGCCGTCCGGCACCCGGGAGACACCGTCGACGTCGTCGCGCAGGGCGCCGGCGTCGAGCAGGGCGTTCAGTGCGCGACCGGCGGTGCGGGCCGACAGGCCAGCGGCGTCCACCAGTGCGGAGCGGGCGATCGAGCCGGTCGCCGGGACGGCGTCGAACACGGCCCGGACCGAGGCGGGCCGCGGCGAGCCGGACGCGAAGAACGTGCGCAGGCCGAAGTCCTCGGCGCGGTAGTGCAGGGTGGCGCCGGCCGGTTCGGCATCCCGCCCGGCTCGCCCGATCTCCTGGTAGTAGGCGTCGATCGACTCGGGGACGTCCGCGTGCACGACGTACCGGACGTCGGGCTTGTCGATGCCCATGCCGAAGGCACTCGTCGCGACCACCACGTCGACGTCGCCGTCCAGGAACCCCGTGTGCACGGCCTCGCGCTCCGCCACCCGCATGCCGGCGTGGTACGGCTGCGCACGACGACCGCGGGCGGCGAGGGCGTCGGCGTACTCCGTCGTCGCCGCGCGGGTGGCGACGTAGACGACCGTGGGACCGTCGAGCTCGGCGACCTGGTCGACCACGGCCTGGCGCTTCTCGGCGTCCTCGGCGTGCCGGACCACCTCGAGCCGGATGCCGGGACGGTCGAACCCCGAGGCGAGCACGAACGGGTCGCGCATGCCGAGCCGCTCGACGATGTCGTCCCGCACCGGAGCGGAGCCCGTCGCGGTCAGGGCGAGCACCGGCGGGCGGCCCAGGCGCTCCGCGACCTCGCCGAGCGCCAGGTAGTCGGGTCGGAAGTCATGACCCCACGACGAGATGCAGTGCGCCTCGTCGACGGCGACCAGTGCGACCCCGGCATCGCGGAGGCGCTCGAGCACGTCGTCCTTCACCAGCTGCTCGGGGGCCAGGAACACGTAGCCGACCTCGCCCGCGGCGACGGCGTCCCACGCGTCGGCGACGTCCCGCGCCTTCTTCGTGGCGTTCAGGGCGACGGCGCGGGGCGCGTCGGGATGGTGCTCGAGCCCGACCACCTGGTCCTCCTGCAGCGCCACGAGCGGGGAGACGACCACGACCAGGCCGTCCAGCCCGAGGCCGGCGACCTGGTAGATCGCGGACTTCCCCGATCCGGTGGGCATGACCGCCAGGGCGTCGCGGTGTTGGAGCACCGCGTCGATGACGGACTCCTGGTCGGGGCGGAGCTTCCAACCGAAGACCTCGGTGGCGCGGGTACGGAGTTCGGGTTGCACCGATCCACAGTGCCGAGCGCCAGCTCGGGCCGGTCCCAGCGGTGCGCGCAGCGGCTCACGCGCGTCGGAGCGGACCGGGGCCCGGCATCCGTGCACCGGCCGTCCACCGAGCAGCGCTAGGCTGCGTGGCGGCCGTTGTCTCGACATCGAGCGACCCTCGATGTGGAGTGCGCGACCGGGAAACCGATGCCGATCGCACGAACCGTGCGGGAAGAAGAACAGCGTGGATCTTTTCGAGTATCAGGCCAGGGACCTCTTCGAGTCCTACGGCGTCCCCGTGTTGCAGGGGATCATCGCCGACACCCCCGAGCAGGCGAAGGCGGCGGCCGAGAAGATCGGTGGCGTCGTGGTCGTCAAGGCGCAGGTGAAGGTCGGCGGTCGCGGCAAGGCCGGCGGCGTGAAGGTCGCGAAGACCCCGGACGAGGCGTTCGAGCACGCGCAGGCCATCCTCGGCCTCGACATCAAGGGCCACACCGTCCAGCGCGTCATGGTCGCCCAGGGTGCCGACATCGCCGAGGAGTTCTACTTCTCCGTGCTGCTCGACCGGGCCAACCGCTCCTACCTCTCGCTCACCAGCGTCGAGGGCGGCATGGAGATCGAGCAGCTCGCCGTCGAGAAGCCCGAGGCACTCGCCCGGGTCGAGGTCGACCCGCTGACCGGCATCGACAAGGCCGCCGCGCTCGAGATCGCTCGGCAGGCGAACTTCCCCTCTGAGCTGCAGGACGCAGTCGCCGACGTCTTCGTCAAGCTCTACGACGTCTACAAGGGTGAGGACGCGACCCTCGTCGAGGTGAACCCGCTCGTCCGCACCGGCGACGGCCAGATCCTGGCACTCGACGGCAAGGTCTCGCTCGACGAGAACGCCGACTTCCGCCACGAGGGCCACAAGGACCTCGAGGACACCGCCAGCGAGGACCCGCTCGAGGCCAAGGCGAAGGCCCACGGCCTGAACTACGTCAAGCTCGACGGCCAGGTCGGCGTCATCGGCAACGGCGCGGGGCTCGTCATGTCGACGCTCGACGTCGTCGCCTACGCCGGTGAGCGCCACGGCGGCGTGAAGCCCGCCAACTTCCTCGACATCGGCGGCGGCGCCTCGGCCGAGGTCATGGCCAACGGCCTCGACGTCATCCTCGGCGACCCGCAGGTGAAGAGCGTGTTCGTGAACGTCTTCGGCGGCATCACCGCCTGCGACGCCGTCGCGAACGGCATCGTCGCCGCGCTCGGCATCCTCGGCGACGCGGCCACCAAGCCGCTCGTCGTGCGCCTCGACGGCAACAACGTGGAAGAGGGTCGCCGGATCCTGGCGGAGGCAGCGCACCCGCTCGTCACCGTCGCCGCGACCATGGACGATGCGGCCGAGAAGGCCGCCGAACTCGCCGCCGCAGCGGCCTGAAGGGACTGACCATGTCGATCTTCCTCAACAAGGACTCCAAGGTCATCGTCCAGGGCATCACCGGTGGCGAGGGCACGAAGCACACCGCCCTGATGCTCAAGGCCGGCACGAACGTCGTCGGCGGCGTGAACGCCCGCAAGGCCGGCACCACCGTCACCCACGGCGACGTGTCGCTGCCGGTCTTCGGCTCGGTGCGCGAGGCCATCGACACCACCGGTGCCGACGTCTCGATCGTCTTCGTCCCGCCGGCGTTCGCGAAGGACGCGGTGATGGAGGCCATCGACGCCGAGATCCCGCTCGTCGTCGTCATCACCGAGGGCATCCCCGTGCAGGACTCGGCCGAGTTCTGGGCGCACGCCAAGGCGAAGGGCGGCACGACCCGGATCATCGGGCCGAACTGCCCCGGCATCATCACCCCGGGGGAGTCCCTCGTCGGCATCACCCCGGCGACGATCACCGGCAAGGGCCCGATCGGGCTCGTCTCGAAGTCCGGCACCCTGACCTACCAGATGATGTACGAGCTCCGGGACCTCGGCTTCTCGACCGCCATCGGCATCGGCGGCGACCCGGTCATCGGCACCACGCACATCGACGCGCTCGCCGCGTTCGAGGCCGACCCCGAGACCGAGGCCATCGTGATGATCGGTGAGATCGGTGGCGACGCCGAAGAGCGTGCCGCCGAGTTCATCAAGGCGCACGTCACGAAACCGGTCGTCGGCTACGTCGCGGGCTTCACCGCTCCCGAGGGCAAGACGATGGGGCACGCCGGCGCGATCGTGTCCGGTTCGGCCGGCACCGCCGAGGCGAAGAAGCAGGCGCTCGAGGCCGCCGGCGTCAAGGTCGGCAAGACGCCGTCCGAGACCGCCGCGCTGCTGCGCGAGGTCGTCGCCGCTCGCTAGCGACCAGCGCCCGGCAGACGGTCGGGACGAAGCCGGGAGGCTCGGTGCGGGTTCCGCGCCGAGCCTCCCGTCGTTCCGGCTGCGGCTCACGTATCCTCGCTGCGATGAACCGCCTGGGAACCGCTCTGCTCGCCGCGATCGAGGCGGTCGTGACGGTCGGCGTCGGCATCGGGATCGCCCTCGTGCCCCTGACGCTGCTCTGGGGGTTCGAGTACGGCCTGCAGGTCGACTGGGACGTGTTCTGGAAGGCCACCGGCAGCGTCTGGCTCGTCGGGCACGGCGTCGACGTCTCGTTCCTGCTCGGGTCCGCACTCGCCAAGAGCACCGGGGTCAGCGGCGCAGCCGACCCCATCCACGTGACCCTGGCGGCCCTCGGGTTCGCGGTCGTGACGGCCTGGCTCGGCGCCCGCGCCGGACGTCGGTTCGCGGAGACCGAGCACCGCACCACCGGGCTGCTGGTCGGGACCGCCGTCGTCGCGCTCCTCGGTCTGGCCGTCGCCCTGTCGTCGACCTCGGCTGCCACCCGCCCCACGCTCTGGCAGGCCGTGGTGCTGCCGGCGCTCTGGTTCGGGATCCCCGCACTCGCCGCCTCCGAGGTCTGCCGTCGTCGCCGTGACCTGCCCGCCGACGCCGGCACCCAGCGCATCATCGACCTGGTCGACCGCATCCCCGCCGTCTGGCGGTCCGTCGCCGGGTTCGGCCTGCGCGCCGGGACCGCCGCGACCGCCGTGGTCGTCGGCGTGGCCGCGGTACTGGTCGGCCTGCTCCTCTTCACGTCCTTCGCCGAGGTCATCACCCTGTACGAGCAGTCGCATGCCGGGGTCATCGGCGGCGTCGCGCTCACCGTCGGGCAGCTCGCGTTCCTGCCGGACTTCGTCGGGTGGGCGACCTCGTGGCTGATCGGCCCCGGGTTCGCCATCGGCACCGGGTCGAGCGTGTCCCCGATCGCCACGACCCTGGGCCCGATCCCCGGCCTGCCGGTCTTCGGTGCGCTACCGACCTCTGGGCACACCTTCGGGCTCGTCTGGATCCTCGTGCCGGTCATCGCCGGGTTCGCGATCGGCGGCTCGATGCGGCCGCGGTTGGTGCGGGCCCTGGGCGCCGCCGACTCCGCGCTGCACCGTGCACTCGGCGGTGTCGTCGCAGGACTCGTGGCCGGAGTGCTCACGGGGCTCATCGCCTGGGTGTCCTCCGGTTCGTTCGGCCCCGGGCGCCTTGCCGACGTCGGCCCGAACGCCCTCGCGGTCGGCGGGTTCGCCGCACTCGAGATCGGCCTGCCGGCGATCATCGCCCTCGCCGCGGGCAGTGACCTGGTCCGGCTGCCGGACCGCGGGTGGACGCGGGAGCGCTGGACCGAGGCCGACGAACCCGACGATGCCCACGACACGGCGCGCGCCGGTGTCGACGTCAGCGAGGGGTCCCTGCTCGCCGCGCTCGACCAGGCCGGCGCCGGGCGCACCACCGACGTGCACCGCTTCGTGGTCGAGGAGTCCCACGACGGGTCGACCGCTGCACGGCCCCGTGCGACGACCGAACACGTGACCGAGCCGGTCAGCAGTGAGCCGGTCAGCAGCGCGCCGATCGGCAGCGAGCCTGCCTCCGCACCCGCACGGCCCGCCTCCGCACCCACGCCCGTCACACCCGCGCCCGTCGCACCGCGCGCCGGCGACACCGACCACGACGTCGAGCTCCCCGACTGGGCGAAGACCGACGCGGTGGCCGCCGACCGCCTGGCCGCCGAGCCCGAACCGGAGCGCCGCAGTGCCGGACGAGCAGCCCTGGGTGGCCTCCGCGACCGCCTGGCCGGTGCGGCCGAGGGCGTCCGGGGACGAGCCGGTGCACTCCGCGACCGCGTGACCGGCTCCGACGCCGAGCCGGAGCAGCCCGGCTCTGAGCGGCCTGCAGCCCAGACAGCCGCGTCCCGCCCCGCACCCGCCCCGGTGCCGACCGACGCCCAGCCGGCGTTCCCGTGGAGCACCGAGGAGTTCGTGGCCGGCCGCGACGACGTGGACGAGACGGCCGAGGCGGACCGCGTGGACGTCGCGCTCGACACCCGAGCGCCCGCCTCGAAGCCGGCGGAGCCGTCCCGCCCGGCGAAGTGGGACGTCACCGACCAGATCCCCGAGGACGAGCTGCCCTGGTGGCGGCAGCCGAAGGACGACCGGTAACAGCGCCCGTCGGGTCCGTGCCTGCCGGTAGGGTTGGTGCCGTGCTCGAACTGGTCGTCCTGATCTCCGGTACCGGGTCGAACCTCCGAGCCCTGCTCGAAGCGACCTTCGACGCCGAGTACCCCGCCCGTGTCGTCGCCATCGGTGCCGACCGTGACGCCGAGGGTCTCGGCCTGGGCGAGGAGTTCTCGATCCCGACCTTCACGGTGCCGTTCACCCGCTACGACTCCCGCGCCGAGTGGGGCCAGGCCCTGGCGGAGCAGATCCGCCCGTGGTCGCCCGACCTGCTCGTGCTCTCCGGCCTGATGCGCCTGCTGCCCCCGGCCGTGGTGTCCGAGTTCGCCCCGGGGATCATCAACACCCACCCGGCGTACCTGCCCGAGTTCCCCGGCGCCCACGGCGTGCGGGATGCCCTCGCTGCCGGGGTCACCGAGACCGGTGCGAGCGTCATCGCGGTCGACGACGGCGTCGACACGGGGCCGATCCTCGCGCAGGAGCGCATCCCGGTGCTGCCGGGGGACACCGAGTCCACGCTGCACGACCGCATCAAGCCGGTCGAGCGCCGCCTGCTCATCCAGACCATCCTCGACATCGCCAACGGCACCACCGACCTGAAGGGCACCCCGAGCGCATGAGCGTGCACGCAGCCGACCCCAGCCTCTACCGCGACCGTGACGTGGTCCCGGTCCGCCGTGCACTCATCTCGGTGAGCGACAAGTCCGGCCTGCTCGAGCTCGCCGGTGCCCTGGCCGACTCCGGGGTGGAGATCGTGTCGACCGGCTCCACCGCCCAGACCATCCGTGACGCCGGGTACGCCGTCACCGACGTCGCGAGCGTCACCGGGTTCCCGGAGTCCCTCGACGGTCGCGTGAAGACGCTGCACCCGTCGGTGCACGCCGGTCTGCTCGCCGACCTGCGGCTCGAGTCGCACGAGCAGCAGCTCGCCGACCTCGACATCGCGCCGTTCGAGCTCGTCGTCGTGAACCTCTACCCGTTCGTCGAGACCGTGGCGTCGGGTGCCGACACCGCGACCGTGGTCGAGAACGTCGACATCGGCGGCCCCGCGATGGTCCGCGCCTCGGCGAAGAACCACCCGAACGTGGCGATCGTCGTCTCCCCGGCGTCCTACCCCGAGGTCGTCGAGGCCGTCCGTGCCGGCGGAACCACGCTCGAGCTCCGGAAGCGCCTCGCCGCCCAGGCCTTCGCGCACACCGCCGCCTACGACACCGCGGTGGCGTCCTACTTCGCGAGCGACGTCGTCACGGCCGCTGCAGCCCCGACGACCGCCGGCGACATCCGGACCCCCGGTGCGTTCGACGAGCACCTGGCGGTCGAGGCCGAGCTGTCGGCGACCCTGCGCTACGGCGAGAACGCGCACCAGGCCGCGGCGCTCTACACGACGTCGGACGGCACCGGCATCGCGCAGGCGACGCAGTTGCACGGCAAGGAGATGTCGTACAACAACTACGTCGACGCCGACGCAGCGGTCCGTGCAGCGTTCGACTTCGACGAGCCCGCCGTCGCGATCATCAAGCACGCCAACCCGTGCGGCATCGCGATCGCCCCGGCCGACGCCGCCGACCCGATCGCCTCGGCCCACGCCGCCGCGCACGCCTGCGACCCGCTCTCGGCGTTCGGTGGGGTCATCGCCGCGAACCGCCCGGTCACCGTGGCCATGGCCGAGACCGTGAAGGACATCTTCACCGAGGTCGTCGTCGCCCCCGGGTTCGACCCCGAGGCGCTCGAGATCCTGTCGCGCAAGAAGAACATCCGCCTGCTCACGCTGCCGGCCGACTTCGCGCTCGCCGACCGCGAGGTCAAGCAGATCTCCGGCGGCTTCCTGGTGCAGGACGCCGACCGATTCACGGGCTTCGACCAGGCCACCTGGACGCTCGTCGCCGGCGAGCCCGCCGACGAGCAGACCCTCGCCGACCTGGCCTTCGCGTGGCGTGCGAGCCGTTCGGTGAAGTCGAACGCCATCCTGCTGGCGAACCAAGGCGCGAGCGTCGGTGTCGGCATGGGCCAGGTCAACCGGGTCGACTCCTGCCACCTCGCGGTGAACCGTGCGGGTGACCGTGCGACCGGCAGCGTCGCGGCGTCGGACGCGTTCTTCCCGTTCGCCGACGGCCTGCAGGTGCTGCTCGACGCCGGTGTCCGTGCGGTGGCGCAGCCCGGCGGCAGTGTCCGCGACGACGAGGTCATCGCCGCGGCGAAGGCCGCTGGCGTCACGATGTACTTCACGAGCGAGCGCCACTTCTTCCACTGACGTGAACAATCGGTGGCGAACCATTGCGCGCCGTGAGTCACTGTGAATAGTCTGTAAGGCTCCGCGGCAGGCAGCCGACGATCCCTCGGGACCGGCGGCACCGCGGACACAACGGTGACGAAGACGACGACTGGAGTGACGATGGACAACATGACCGGAACCGTGGCGACGGCCGCCCGTGCAGGTCTCGTGTCCGTCGTGGGGACCACTCCCGCACGGCGATCCCTGATCGCACCGCGGCCCCGCGCCGCGGCCGCCGTCTAGTCGGGCCGTTCCCACGGCCCCGCGACGCAGCACCACCGGCGTCCGCGAACCACCCGCCTGAACCCCGGGGGACGACTGTCCCTCGGTGCCTCCGGCCCGACCGACGTCACGCGAGTGACGGCGGAGACGCGACCACGCGCCCGGCCGATGATCACCACGCAACGCCACACCGAGCCTCCAGGCCGAAGCCGCGCGACGCGAGCAAGCAAGCAGCAAGCGAGCAAGCGAGCAAGCAAGCAGCGAGCACGCACCGCGCAGCGCGACCCGGGGACCCGGCAGACGCATGAGGACGCAACGCATGTCCAAGTCGCCCACCACGGCGCGCCCGTCCACCTTCCGCGCGATCGCGCGGATCTACCCCTACGTGAAGCCCTACCAGGGGCGCCTCATCGGCGGCATGGCCGCAGCGATGGGAGCCTCCCTGGTGGCGCTCGCAATCCCCTACGTGCTGCAGTGGCTCGTCGACGGTCCGCTGTCGTCGCGCGACTCGGCACAGATCTGGCCCGCCGGGCTCGGGGTGCTCGCCCTCGGTGTGCTCGAGGCGTTCTTCATCGCCTCGCGCCGCCGGCTGGTGATGCGCCCCTCGACCCGCATCGAGACCAGCATGCGCAACTCGCTCTACGCGAAGCTGCAGGACCTGCCGGTCGCGTTCCACGACCGCTGGGAGTCCGGGCAGCTGCTGTCCCGTTCCGTGTCGGACCTGTCGCTGATCCGGCGCTGGCTGGCTTTCGGCGTCGTCCTGCTCGTCGTGAACATCGTGACGATCGTCGTCGGCTTCGTCGTGCTGTTCACCTTCGGGTGGATCCTCGGGCTGATCTTCTTGATCGCCTCGATCCCGCTGTGGATCAACGGCCTGCTGTTCGAGCGCCGGTACTCCGCCGTCGCACGCCGCAGCCAGGACCAGGTCGGTGACCTCGCCACGAGCGTCGAGCAGTCGGTGCACGGCATCCGCGTGCTCAAGGCGTTCGGTCGCGGCGGCGCGAAGCTCGAGGAGTTCAGCGAGCAGGCCGAGGCCCTGCGCGGCACCGAGATCAAGAAGGCGAAGGCCATCGCGGGCATCTGGCTGTGGCTGCTGCTCGTGCCGGACGTCGCGTTCGCGCTGTGCCTGCTCGCTGGCATCTGGCTGGCATCGCAGGGGCAGCTCAGCGTCGGCCAGCTGTTCGCCTTCTTCGCGACGGCGACGGTGCTGCGGTTCCCGATCGAGTCGATCGGCTTCCTGCTCTCGATGACGTTCGACACGCGCACGGCGGTCGACCGCTTCTTCGAGGTCATGGACTCCGAGAACACCATCACGGACCCGGAGCACCCGAAGACGATCGCGGAGCCGCACGGCGCCCTGTCGTTCAACGGCGTGCACTTCCGGTACCAGGACTCCGCACCGCAGTACCCGGACCTGATCAACGGCGTCGAACTGCAGCTGCAGCCGGGCGAGACCATGGCGCTCGTCGGGCTCACCGGCTGCGGCAAGACGACGCTGCTCTCGCTCGTGCCGCGTCTGTACGACGTGACCGGCGGTTCGGTGACGATCGACGGGGTCGACATCCGCGACCTCACCCGCGAAGAGCTGCGCCGGCACGTCGGCGTCGCCTTCGAGGACGCCACCCTGTTCTCGTCGACCGTGCGTGAGAACGTGCTGCTCGGTCGACCGGACGTGCAGGGTGCCGAGGCCGAGGCGCTCATGCGCGAGGCGCTCGACATCGCGCAGGCGTCCTTCGTGGACGACCTGCCCGACGGCGTCGACACCCGGGTCGGTGAAGAGGGGCTGTCGCTGTCCGGCGGCCAGCGCCAGCGCCTGGCACTCGCCCGCGCGATCGCTGCGCGGCCGTCGGTGCTCGTGCTCGACGACCCGCTGTCGGCGCTCGACGTCGACACCGAGGCGCGGGTCGAGGCGGGCCTGCGACGCGTGCTCGCCGACACCACGTCGCTCATCGTGGCGCACCGTCCGTCGACGGTGACGCTGGCCGACCGGGTCGCCCTGATGGAGAACGGCGTCGTCACGGCCGTCGGGACCCACCACGACCTGATGGCCACCAACGAGCACTACCGCTACGTCATCTCGTCGCTCGACGACGACGACGCGACCGCACGACAGGAGGCGATGGCATGAGCCAGCAGACCGACCAGAACCTGCCGGGAGGAACGGCGTCCGTCCCGCAGGAAGCTCCGGACGAGCAGGCTGCCGCCCCCGTCACCGCCTCGATCACCACCATGGGCGTGCGCGGCGAGGAGCGTGATGACTTCACGAAGGCCGAGAGCAAGCGCCTGCGGCGCCGGTCCCTCGCCCTGCTCGGGTCCCTCGCCGCACCGCTGAAGCTCCGGCTGGTGCTGCTCGGGATCGTGGTCGTGGTCTCGACCGCCGGCACCGTCGCGGGTCCGGCGCTCATCGCGTGGGGCATCGACAACGCCCTGCCCGCGGTGATGGACCAGAACGACTGGGTGCCGGCGTTCGGCGTCGTCGCGACGTACATCGTCGTGGCCGTCCTCGGCGCGGTGCTCACCGCCTGGTACACGGTGCTCGCGGCACGGATCAGCCAGGCAATCCTGTTCGACCTGCGCAAGCGGGTGTTCCTGCACACGCAGCGGCTCTCGCTCGAGTTCCACGAGACCTACACGTCGGGCCGGATCATCTCGCGCCAGACGAGTGACCTCGACTCGATCCGCGAGCTGCTCGACTCCGGGTTGAACCAGCTCATCCAGGGCGTGCTGTACATGGCGTTCACCGCCGTGGCCCTGGTGCTGCTCGACCCGACGTCCGGGCTCGTGCTCGCGGTGTCGCTCGTGCCGCTCTGGTTCCTGATCCGCTGGTTCCAGACGAACTCGCAGACGCTGTTCCGCTCCACCCGTGTCACCTCGGCGCGTGTCATCGTGCACTTCGTCGAGACGATGACGGGTATCCGAGCGGTGCAGGCGTTCCGCAAGGAGTCCCGCAACCGTGACGAGTACGGCGGCTACGTCGAGGACTACCGGGTGGCGAACACGAAGGTGTTCAACCTGTTCGGGACCTTCGACCCGGTGCTCGTGCTCATCGGCAACGCCACGCTCGCCGCGGTCGTCATCGTCGGCGGCTTCCGGATCGTCGGCGGGACGCTCGAGGTCGGTGCGCTGCTCGCGGTCGCGCTGTACGCCAAGCGCTTCTTCGACCCGGCGCAGGAACTCGCGATGTTCTACAACGGGTACCAGTCGGCCTCGGCGGCGATGGAGAAGATCTCCGGTGTCCTCGAGGAACGGCCGAGCGTGCCGGACCCCGTGAAGCCCACCCGCCTGGCGGACGCCACCGGGAAGATGGACTTCGACGACGTCGTCTTCGCCTACAACAAGGGCAAGGTCGTGCTGCCGGAGTTCGACCTGCACATCCCGTCGGGGCAGACCATCGCCCTCGTCGGGTCCACCGGTGCCGGCAAGTCGACGCTCGCCAAGCTCATGGCGCGCTTCTACGACCCGACCCAGGGCTCGGTCAAGCTCGACGGTGTGGACCTGCGGGACCTCGACACGAAGGACATGCGCCGCGCGATCGTCATGGTCACACAAGAGGCGTACCTGTTCTCCGGCACCGTCGCGGACAACATCGCGCTCGGCAAGCCCGGTGCGTCGCGTGAGGAGATCGAGGCGAGCGCCAAGGCGGTCGGCGCGCACGAGTTCATCATGGCGCTGCCCGACGGGTACGACACCGACGTGAACAAGCGCGGCGGCCGTGTCTCGGCGGGTCAGCGGCAGCTGCTCTCGTTCGCGCGGGCGTTCATCGCGGACCCGAAGGTGCTCATCCTCGACGAGGCCACGGCGTCGCTCGACATCCCCTCGGAGCGACTCGTGCAGGAGGGCCTGGAGACGCTGCTCGCCGACCGCACCGCGGTGATCATCGCGCACCGGCTGTCCACCGTCGCGATCGCCCACCGGGTGCTCGTGATGGAGCACGGCCGGATCGTCGAGGACGGCACCCCCGCCGACCTCATCGCCGGCACCGGGCGGTTCGCCCAGCTGCACGCGGCCTGGCGCGACTCGCTCGTCTAGGCCCCGGTCGGGCTGCACCACGTGGTTGGCTTGCTCCATGAGCAACGACAGCGTGGTGCAGCCCGGCGGCGTCGCCCTGCACGACCCCTTCTACGGTGCCCCCTTCACCGAGGCCGTCCGACGGTTCTGGCGGAAGTACACCGTGTTCACCGGACGGGCATCGCGCGCCGAGTTCTGGTGGTGGTGGCTGACGTCGTTCGCGATCGGGCTCGTGCTGCAGCTCGTGCCGCAGGTGTTCACGCCGGACACCCCGGTGCTCGAGAACCCCGTCGGCTCCTACCTGTTCATGCTGTGGGTGCTCGCGACGCTCATCGGGTCGCTCGCGCTCGGCGCCCGACGGCTGCACGACGCCAACCTGTCCGGCTTCTGGCAGTTCCTGCACGTGCTGCCGGGCCTCGGCTCGCTCATCGTGTACGTGCTGTGCCTGCTGCCCGCGAACCCGAAGGGTGCGCGCTTCGACCGCTGACGGCCGATCCGGTGCGGACCCCGGCGGGCCGACCTGCGCGGCCGGGGATCAGAACGGGTCGTCCGCGTCCGTGGCGGGTGACCAGCGCGCACGACGCATGTCGAGCCTCCAGGCCGTCGTCCCCTGCACGAGCGGCGTCCCCTCGGCGCGGTAGTGCTCGAGCGCCCGGGCCTCGTGGTGGAGCGGCGGGTGCCCACCCGCGCGCACCACGCGCCACCACGGCAGGTCGGCGCCCTCGTGCGCCATCACCTTGCCGACGGCACGCGACGCCCGCGACCCGAGGGCTGCGGCGACGTCGCCGTACGTCATGACGTGACCCGGCGGGATCATCCGCACCACCTCGGCGACGGCGGCGCCGAAGTCGACGGCCGCGTCGTCGGACGGTACGGCGTCGGAGGGCACGGCGTTGGAGCGTAGTCGGGGAACGCTAGAGCGTCAGGACCGCGAAGTGGTCGCCGTACTGGGTCTCGCGCACGACCTCGAAGCCCACGGCGCGGAAGAACGCCTCGGGGCTGTCGTCGCCGCCCGGCTCGTACACGACCGTCAGTCGCTCGAACCCACGGCTGCGTGCCTCGTCCGCCAGCCCGTGCACGGCGAAGCGACCGACGCCCCGGCCCTGTGCGCTCGCCGCCACGTTGACGCGCCAGATGCAGCTGCGCAGCTCTTCCTGCGCGTTGTCGGCGTCGAACGAACCGATGATCAGGCCGAGGACCTCGTCGTCGTCGAGGACGACACGGGTCCACGCGGAGCTCGGCTTGACGTCGGACTCGGCGACCCCGTAGGTGGTCGGCTGCACGAACTGTTCCTGGCCCGGCTTGAGCGTCAGGGAGTTGGCCGCGGCAGCGGTCTTCGCGGAGAGTTCTTCCAGGCGCAGGTCGGACATGCGGCCAGGCTAACGGTGCAGACCCTGCGGAAGCCAGTGACGACGGCAGACCGAGACCGCACCGTTGCCGCGGCGGAACCGGGCGGCCGACCGGCGTGTGGTGCTCACGGCATGACGTCACCCGAGTTCGGGCCGAGCGTCTGCCCGGTGTACAGGTCACCCGCTGGCGACGACGCGAGCAGCAGCGCGGTCGGAGCGACCTCGGCGGGGGCCCCGAAACGTCCGATCGGGAGCTCCGCGGCCTTGTCCGTCCGCCACTGCTCCGTCATCCGGTCGGTCATCGGCGACACGATCGGGCCGGGTGCGATCGCGTTGACGAGCACGCCCCGTCCGCTCCACTCGATCGCGGCGCTCTTCGTCAGCGCGATGACGCCGGCCTTCGCGGCCGCGTAGTGCGCGACCTCGGAGCCGCCCTTGATCGCCAGCTGGGAGGCGAGGTTGATGATGCGCCCGTGCCCGTCGCGGAGCATCCGCCGACCGACTGCTCGCATCACCAGGAAGACCCCGGTCAGGTCGATCGCCATGACGCGCGCCCAGTCCGCCGTGGTGAGCTCCTCGAGCGGGGCCTGCGTGAGGACGCCGGCGGCGTTCACCAGGACCTGGATCCCGCCGGACTCCTCGTCGACCGACGCCACGGCGGCCTCGACCCCGTCCTCGTCCGTGACGTCGAGCACGATGGTCCGGACGCCCAGCTGCTCGGCGAGCTCCGCCAGGCCGTCGACGTCGAGGTCCGCGGCGACGACCCGCGCTCCGGCGGCGACGAAGGTCTCCACGATGGCGAGACCGATGCCGCTCGCACCACCCGTCACCAGGGCGGTCGTCCCGGTGAGGTCGAACACCGTCCCGTCGGTCATCAGTCGGCCATCAGGATGGTCAGGCCGCCGTCGACCACGAGTTCCTGCCCGGTGACGTAGCGCGCCTCGTGGCTGAGCAGGAACCGGATGGCCGCGGCTGCTTCGTCGGCGTGGCCGACACGACCCCACGGGATCCGCGCACCCGCGGCGGCGAGGCCCGCCGGGCCGAGCGAGTTCTGGGCGTCCGAGGACTGCGGGGTCTCGATGAGCCCCGGGACGATGGTGTTCACCCGGATCCCGCGCGGTGCCAGCTCGGCTGCCGCACTCCGGGCGAGGCCGATCACCGCCGCCTTGCACGCGGCGTAGTGGCTGTGTGCGACCCAGCCGTACACGCCGCCCGCGATCGAGGACACGGCCACCATCGACCCGCCCCGGTCGAGGTGCCGGGCACCGGCCCGGAGCGTGCGCATCACACCGTGCAGGTCCACCTGCAGGATGTCGTCCCACGCCGCGTCGGTCATGGTGTCGAGCGGCTGCCGACGGAGGACCCCCGCTCCCGCCACCACGTGGTCGACGCGACCCCAGCGGTCGACGGCCGCCTGGAACACGGCGTCGACGTCCTCGGTGCTGCGGACGTCCGCGGTGACCGTCAGCGCACTGCCCCCGGCCGCCTCGACGGCGTCGACGACGGGTGCGGGATCGTGCGGGTCACCCGCGAACACGGGGATGACGATGTTCGCGCCGTACTCGGCGAGCTGCACCGCGAGGGCCGCGCCGATCCCGCTCGCGGCGCCGGTGATGACGACCACGCTCCCCGAGAACTCGGAGTACACGCCGGTCGGTGGCGTGGCGCTCAATGGTCGATCACCGCCACGCGCTTCGTCCCGAGCATGATCAGACCCGAGAGGACCATGCCGCCCGCACCGACGATGAGGGCGGCCGGGCCGAGCCCGATGCTCCCGGCGACGAGGGCCGTCAGCACAGCCGAGCCTATGATGGTGCCGGGCTGGCCCATCGCGGTGACGAACGCGGACCCGGTGGCGCGGCAGCTCGAGTCGAAGCACTCCGCCTGCAGGAAGAGCAGCGACGCGTACGGGCCGAGCAGGAAGAACAGCGTCAGCATGTACGTGACCAGGACGTAGCCGAAGTCGTCCGGACCGAGCACGAAGAGGGTCCAGCAGACACCCGCGAGCACCCAGCCCACGACGATCGTGGTCTTGCGGCCGATGATGTCGCCGAGCCAGCCGTGGAACAGGTAGCCGGCGGCGCCGACCACGTTCGACAGCACGATGATGAGCAGCGACATGCTCGCGTCGACACCCTTGACGCCTTCGAGCATCGTCGTCCCGAGCACGCTCGTGGTGGTGATGCCGAAGTAGTTCACGATCCACGCGATCGAGAGCACGACGGTGTTGCGTGCGTACCGTCGGCCGAAGATCGCCCGCAGCGGGTTCGGCCCCTCGTCGACGATGCCGAAGCGGGCGGCGACCTCGGTGGCTTCCTCGGCGCGACCGGACTTCCGCAGCTGCCGCAGGTACGTGTTCAGACGGTGCTGCGGCGTCTCCTTGATGCCCTTGCGCAGGAACAGCACGAACAGTGCCGGAACGGTGGCGATGAGGAACGCGAGCCGCCAGGACTCCTGTCCGAACAGCCCGTTGATGCCGGCGATGAACGCGGCCGCGAGGAGCGCACCGATCGGCCACCCGGTCTGGACGAGGCTGTAGAAGAAGCCGCGACGCTTCTTGACGCCCTCGAGCTCGGTGAGCGCGAAGACCTCGTTGAGGTAGGTGGAGTTGACCGACTGCTCGGCCATCCCGAAGCCGCTCAGGGCCCGGAAGCCGACGAGCGAGGCGACCCCCGTCGACGCCGCCGTCAGCAGCGACGACAGGGCCGCGCCACCGATCGTGATCATCATGCCGCGGCGCCGGCCGAGTCGGTCCACGACCAGACCGACGAGGACGACGACGACGAAGACACCGACGCTCACGAGGGTGTTCGCCAGCAGGGCGGTCTGTTCGTTCCACCCGAAGTCCTCGGCGATGCGGGGGAGGAGCGTGCCGAACATGATGAAGTCGTAGACGGCGAGGGTCCAGGCGAAGAACGCCAGGGTCGCGCCGCGCTTGGTCTCCTTCGGCCCGATCGTCGGGAACGTCCCGGTGGCGAGCTCGAGGTCCTCGGGCTCGTGGATGGTCGTGGTGGACATGGTCTTCCTCTCGGTACGGCGGTGCGGCGCTGCGACGGCGGCGCGGCGCGGGCTGACGGGCGGAGGCGGAGCGTGGGTGCGGTCAGGGGTGGCCGGTCGGGGGAGAGCCCCGGCCGTGGGCGGCGAACGCCGCGTGGATGCGGTCGTCCGGGGCGTCGAGGGCGAGCAGGGCAGCCAGCAGGAGACGCGCCTTGAGGCCGTCGAGGTTGCCGGCGGGGACGAGTCCGGCGCCGAGCAGGTCGATCTCGCCGCCCGCGAAGCCGTACGTCGTCGTGAGCGTCGCACCGGCGCCGGTCCGCGACGCCAGCACGACCGGCATCTGCGCGGCGAGGGCGCGGACGGCGTCGACCGTGCGCTCGGCGACGTGCCCGCCGCCGAAGCCCTCGATGACCGCGCCGCGGTACCCGAGTCCGTCCAGGGTCGACAGGACCCGGCCGTCGTCGGCGAGGGTGACCCGGTGCAGGGCCACCGGAGGCAGCGGCGCGACGCGTGTGGTGAGCGCGGGCGCTCGGGACGCCGGAGCGTGGAAGACGGGCGAGCCCTCGGTGACCCGTCCGAGCGGACCGGAACCCGGTGAGGCGAAGGCACCGGTCGACGAGGTGTGCGTCTTGCGGACCGTCCCGGCGGCGTGCACCTCGTCGTCGAGCACGACGAGGACGCCACGTCCCACTGCTGCCGGTGCCGCGGCCACGCACACGGCCGCCAACAGGTTGGCCGGGCCGTCCGCCCCGGGCGAGGAGGCGTGGCGCATCGCTCCGGTCACCACGAGGGGCTCGGGGCGGTCCCAGGCGAGGTCGAGCAGGTACGCGGTCTCCTCGATGGTGTCCGTGCCCTGCGACAGCACGACGCCCGAGGCTCCGGAGGCGACGGCGTCCCGCGCGGCGTCGAGCGCCCGCTGCACGTCGTCGAAGTCGAGCGAGGGCGAGGGCACCATGCCGAGCTGGCGGGCCTCGACCCGTGCGACCTGCGCGATGGCCGGCACACCGGCGAGGAGGTCGCGGGCTGCGATCCGCGGGACGGCGCCGCAGTCGCGCGGATCGCCCGAGGTGACGCTCGCGATGGTCCCGCCGAGGGCGAGGTACACGATCCGGGGGAGCGTGGGGTCCGTCACGGCAGGGTGTCCCTTCGTCGAGAGACCGCGCGGGCGAGGCAGCGGTGTTCCCAGTCGGTGTCGCCACGCGGGTCGGCCCTGCGGACGCGGGTGGCGACGGCCGACCAGTCGGTGCGCCCGGCTCCGACCTGTTCGACCGCGTCCAGGACCCCGTCGACGCCCTGGGCCACGACGCGCTTGCCGGTCGGCCCGACGATCACGAGCCGCACGGTGCCCGGGACCTCGTGGACGCGGATCCGATCGTCCGCGAAGAGCCGGGTCGCCCAGGCGGCCAGCCGGAGCTGCGCCCGCTTGCGCGCGGCGGGGGTGTCCTCGACACCGGCGGCGTACCAGTCACGGTGCCCACCGTTCCCGCCACATCCGCCGCACATCAGTACTCGCGTGGGCGCTCGGGCTGCGCGAACGGGAAGCGGACGCGGAAGTCGTCGGCGATCTCGTTCATCGTGACGAACCGGACGCCCTCGTGGCCCCCGATGTACTCGATGAGCCGCTCGATCATGAGCAGGACCTGCGGTCGTCCGGAGACGTCGGGATGGATCGTGATCGGGAAGACGGCGTAGTCGAGCTCGCGGTACACCCAGTCGAACTGGTCCTTCCACATCTGCTCGACGTCGCGCGGGTTGACGAAGCCGTGGCTGTTCGGGCTCGACTTGATGAACATCATCGGGGGCAGGTCGTCGACGTACCAGTTCGCCGCGATCTCGACGAGGTCGATCTCGCTCCCGTGGACGAGCGGCGTCATCCACGTGTGCGGGTCCTGCGAGTAGTCGATCGGTGTCCACTGGTCGCCGACGATCGAGTAGTAGGGGACGAAGTCCTTGTGCTGCTGACTGTGGTCGTAGCTGAACCCGAACTTCTCCAGGAGCGTGGGCGTGTAGCTGCTCAGTTCCCACCACGGAGCGACGTAGCCCGTCGGCTGCTGACCGGTGAGTCGCGTGATCAGCTCGACCGAGCGCTCCATCACCGCGTCCTCCTGCGCCTCGGTCATCGCGACGGGGTTCTCGTGGCTGTACCCGTGCGCACCGATCTCGTGGCCGGCGTCGAACAGGGCCTTGCACTGGTCCGGGAAGGTCTCGAGCGAGTGGCCGGGGATGAACCAGGTCGCTGCGATGTCGGCGCGGTCGAACACCTTCTGCAGACGGGGGACGCCGGTCCGTCCCGCGAAGATCCCGCGCTGGATGTCCGAGGGGGAATCCGCCCCTCCGTAGGAGCCGAGCCAGCCTGCGACCGCGTCGATGTCGACGCCGAAGGACACGAAGATCTCTTTCACCATGGGCCACCGTCTCTCGTCGTTGCTGCAATTCGTGCAATCGTTTGCATTGACCGGAATCCTGACAGTCGACTGTTTCGATCGACGTCCGCCCGTGTAACCAGTGTGTTTCGGCTCGCCCGGGCTGTCGTCGGGCGCGGCGCCTGCAAACGTTCGCGCCGTCCGGTGTGACGACGATCTGTCACCTAGACTCGACGGATGGGCAGTACGAGCGACGACCCGGCCGGACACGGTCAGCAGGATCGTCGTGGTGACGTGAACCTCCAGGCCATCGCCGCGCTCGCCGGCGTGCACATCTCGACGGCGTCGCGCGTGCTCCGACAGGCGGAGCCGACCAAGGGGTGGAGCGCCTCGGCGCAGCGGGTGATCGCGGCGGCGGCCGAGCTCGGGTACCGCCCCAACCGACTCGCAGCATCGCTCCGGACCCGGCGGTCGAACACCATCGGCGTCGTGATGCCACGGCTCGCCGACACGGTCATCGCGACGATCTGCCAGTCCGTCGAGTCGGCCGCCCGATCTGCCGGGTACCAGCTGTTGCTCACGACGCCCCCGGACGACATGGGCGCGCAACTGGACGCGGTCGACTTCCTGCTCTCCCGACAGGTCGACGGCCTCATCGTCAGCTCGCTCCACCTGTCGTCCCCGAACCCTCGGCTGGTGGACCTCCCCGTGCCGGTGATCGCGACGAACCGCCACCCCGGGGACTGGATGCCCGCCGTGGTCGGTGACGACGTCGAGGGCGGCCGGATGGCGACGGAACACCTGCTCGCGCTGGGGCACCGCCGCATCGGCGTCATCGCCGGGCCGCGCCACGCCAGCACCGCCGTGGAGCGGGTGGCCGGGTTCCGCCTGGCGCACGAGCGGCGGGACCTCGTCGTCGACGACGCGCTCGTCGTCCACAGCGACTTCGAGGTCGAGGGAGGCGTCGTCGGCGCGCACACGCTGCTCTCGCTGTCGGACCCACCGACCGCGATCTTCGCCGTCAACGACACCGCGGCGATCGGCGTGATGGGCGCCGCGCGGCAACGCGGCCTCCGCGTTCCCGACGACCTGTCGATCGTCGGCTACAACGACATCTCGGTCGTGGCGCAGCTGCCCACGCCCATGACGACCGTGCACTCACCGACCGCCCTCATGGGCACCGTGGCGGTGGAACGGCTGCTCGCGGCGATCGGCGACGGGGCACTGCAGGGGGCGACGCTCCCGGTCTCGCTCGTGGTGCGGTCGTCGACCGGACGTCCGGCGGGCTGATCCAGGACAGGGCGCTCTGACCGGACCACGCGAGCGGGTGCCCGAGCGGCGTCGCGGTATGGTCGCGGCATGGCAGAGCATCGACGCGGAGCGAACCTCCCGTCGATCGGCGGGTTCAACCGCACCGTGGTCCTGGACGCCGTCCGCCGCTCGCCCGACGGCCTGAGCCGCGTCGAACTCGCCGCCCGCACCGGCCTGAGCGCGCAGACCGTGTCGAACGTCACCCGGTTCCTGATCGAGGCCGGGATGATCGTCGAGTCCGGCACCGTCGTCTCCGGCCGCGGCAAGCCCCGCACCATCCTGCGGCTCGAACCGGGCAGCCGGTACGCGGTCGGCGTGCACGTCGACCCGGCCGTCGTCACCTACGTGCTGCTCGACCTCGCCGGCACCGTCGTCGCCGCGTCCACGACCTCGACCCCCACCGCCGACGACCCGTCCGAGGTGGTGCGCACCATCGCCTCGGCCGTCGACGGGCTCGTCGCCGACGCCGGGGTGGCCGTCGACAGCGTGCTCGGCGTCGGGATCGCGAGCCCCGGACCCATCGACGTCGAGGCCGGCATCGTGGTCGACCCGCCGTTCCTGCCCCGGTGGCGGGACGTGCCGCTGCGCGATGCGCTCGCCGAGGCCACCGGCTACCCGGTCCTGCTCGAGAAGGACGTCACGGCCGCCGCGGTCGGCGAGATGTTCCTGGCGGGGGAGTCCTCGGCCCGGAACTTCGCGTTCGTGTACTTCGGCACCGGGTTCGGCGTCGGGCTCGTCGTCGACCACGAACCCGTGCGCGGGGTGGGGTCGAACGCGGGTGACGCCGGGCACATCATGGTCGACCAGGGGACGCTCGCGGGCACCCCGGACGGCTCGGGCACGCGCGGCGAGGTCGGTGCAGCCGTCGCGCCGGACCGGCTGGTGCGGGTCGCGCGGTCGCGCGGGCTCGCACTGTCAGGCGGCGGCGCGGTCGCCGGTGCCGCCGATGCCGCCGATGCCACGGACGCCGCCGATGTCGACGCCGTGAACGCCGCGTGGGACGAGCTCGCCGCGGCCATCGCGGACGGGGACGACACCGCCGTCACGCTCGCGGCCGATGCCGGCACCGTCATGGGCAACGCCGTCGTCCTCATCGTGAACCTGCTCGACATCGACCGCGTGGTGTTCGGCGGCCCCTTCTGGTCACGCATCGCGAGCGCTGCCCTGCCGGCTGCGCGGACCGCCATCGTCGGGTCGCCGCTGCTCGTGCCGAAGCACGCCGTGCAGGTGGTGGAGAGCGACCGCGGTGCCGACGTCGCCGCCGTGGGTGCCGCCTGCCTGGTGCTCGACGCCGCGCTCTCGCCGCGGGCCAGCACCCTGCTCATCCGGCGCTGACGGCAGGGGCGTCGTCGCCCGGCAGCCTGCCCGGCCGGAGCACTCCGCCCCGGCCCGCTACGCTGCCGAACGACGATCCGCCAGGTGTGCGGGATCGACGGGGGACACATGACGGACAGCACGGACAGCACGGTCAGCACGGACAGCACGGACAGCGCGAACGACACGGACGGCACGATGGACCCGCGGTGGGCGAGGGTGCGCCCACTCGTGTTCCGGACGATCATCGGCGCGGTCGTCGCCGCGGGCCTGGTCGGCATCGCCGCGGTGCTCCTCGGCGACTTCGGCATGGTCGCGGTCCAGCTGCTCCTGACGATCGTCGTCGTGGTCGTCTTCGCGCTGCTGTCCTGGTACGACGCCGACGTCTCGTCCAGGCGGTCCGGGATCTTCGCGTTCGCGAGCATCGCCACGTCGATGTACCTGCTCGTCGCCGGTCTGTACAAGGTGTGGATCGTGCCGACGGGCGTCTCCGGTGACGGCATCTGGTTCGTCCTGGAGCACTTCTGGCACTGGATCTGGCTCGTCGGCGTCGCCCGGGTGGCGCTCCTGCACGTCCACCTGCTCCTCGTGATCCACCGGCGGTACCCGACGCCCGTCCTGCAGGTCGTCGCGAAGGCCGCCGTCGGCGTCATCGCCCTGCTCGCGCTCCTGCTCTCGATCCCGCTGCTCGCGCCGGACGTCGACTACGCCCGCGGCTACTGGCGGCTCGTCTGGGTGGTGGTGATCCTCGACCTGCTCGGGACCGTCGTGGTGCCCCTGAGCAACGCCCTGTTCCGTCCGCGAGCCACGCTGCCGTCGGCGACGTGGTCGGTGCCCGAGCAGCAGCCGGCGTGGAGCGCGACGCCGACGCCCGCCGCTCCTGCACCCGCTCCTGCACCCGATCTGCCGCTGCCGCCCGCTCCCGCTCCTGCCTCCGCCCCCGGTCCCGCGCCCGAGACGGTCGTCGCGTCCGACGGGCGTCGCTACGCGTCCCGTCCGTCGGCCTCCCGCGCCCTGGCCTGGCCCCGCTACGTCGACGGCACGCCCCTGCCCGCGCTGCCCGACGGGACGCCGGACTTCTCGGAGGTCACCGAGCGCTGACACCTCGAGCAACGAGTGTGCAGAAGACGTCGGGTTCGCAGTGCGGACCCGACGTCTTCTGCGCACCGGATGCGGTGAGCGCGACCGCAGGGCGGACGGGAGGCGCGGTGCGGGCCCGCCCCGCGCCTCCCGTCCGCACGCGGCGGGTCCAGGGCGCCGGGCGCGACCCGGGACACCGTGCGTTCACCCCGCGGCCACCGGCCCGTCGCGTGGATGCTGAACAGTCGTGCAGGTCTTCGCCCGCTCGCTCCCCCGAGAAGGACCCTGCATGCGCCCGCCCACACTGCGCCCGCCAACACTCCGCATCGGCCCCGCCGTCGCGACCGCCCTGGTCGTCGCCGCCGGTGTCGTCACCGCCAGCCCGGCCCTCGCCGCCGTCGGTGACGACGACCCGGCCGTCGGCGCCGTCGCGGCGAACGGCCTCGTCGTCAACGAGGTCGAGTCGAACGCCGACGACACCGACTGGGTCGAGCTCAAGAACACCTCGGGCACCGCGATCGACCTGACCGGGTACGCGTTCCTCGACTCCGACAACTCGCACGACGCGTACGTGCTGCCCAGCGGCTCGACGATCGCCGCCGGCGGGTACTTCGTCGTCGACCAGCTGTCCGCGACCGCCCCCGGCTTCGACTTCGGACTCGGCGGTGCGGACACCGCGCGCCTGTACGACCCCGCCGGCGACCTGGTGCTCCGGTACGCCTGGACGACCCACGCGGGTGTCACCTACGGCCGCTGCGCCGACGGTGTCGGGCCGCTCGTGGACACCACGGCCTCGACCAAGGGGGCTGCGAACGACTGCTCCTCGCCCGTGCGGATCAACGAGGTCGAGTCGCAGGACGGCACCCCCGGCGACTGGGTGGAGCTGACCAACACCGGCAGCACCACCGTCGACCTGGGCGGGTACGTGCTGCGCGACAGCGAGGACGACCACGCGTACACGATCCCCGCGGGCACGACCGTCGCGGCCGGGGGCTTCACCGTCCTCGACGAGGCGGCGTTCGGCTTCGGACTCGGCAAGGCGGACTCCGTGCGGCTGTTCGACGCCCGCGGTGCGGTCGTCGACTCGACCTCGTGGACGGCGCACGCCGCAACGACGTACGGCCGCAACCCCGACGGCACCGGCGACTTCGCCGAGACGGCGGCACCCACGAAGGGCGCGGCGAACCGGTTCGCGGGCGTCGTCACCGCCGAGGCCTGGCCCGGCGGCCCGGACGAGACCGTGCTCGACGACGAGGACACCTTCACCGGTGACCTGAGCGGCCTCGACTGGACGACCTCGGGGACCTCGCGGGACGGGCAGCTCTGGGCCGTGCAGAACGGCGACGGCCTGCTCTACCACCTGACCTCGGACGGCGCGGGCGGCTGGGCGCCGTCGAACGCCGCGGGCACCGACCTGCGCTACGCCGACGGCACGGGCACCCCGGACGCCGAGGGCGTGACCGTCACGAGCGACGACCCCGGCGCCGTCTACGTGTCGACCGAGCGCAACAACGACGTGTCGAGCACGAGCCGCCCGTCGGTCCTGCGCTACGCCACGACCGACGGCTCCGAGGGCACCCTGCGGGCCACGGACGAGTGGAACCTCGCCGCGGACTTCCCCGGGCTGGGCGCGAACGCCGGGCTCGAGGGCGTCACCTGGATCCCGGACACCTGGCTCACCGCGCACGGCTTCGCCGACGAGCGCACCGGCGCCGCCTACGCACCGTCGAGCTACGCCGGACACGGCGAGGGCCTGTTCTTCGTCGGGGTCGAAGGCACCGCGAGCGTGTACGCCTACGCCCTGATGGACGACGGGTCCTCGGCGCGGGTCGCCACGATCGCGACCTCGCTCGCCGTCGTCGCCGACGTGCAGTTCGACCCGACGCTCGACGCGCTCTGGGTGGTCTGCGACGAGGTGTGCTCCGGCCGGACCGCGCTGTTCGAGGTGACCGACGGGGCCTTCGCCGCGTCGACGCTGTACGAGGCGCCGTCGGCCGCCGACCGCACGCTCGCCAACGAGGGCTTCGCGATCTCGGGCGTCTGCACCGACGGGGAGCGCGCGACCTTCTACGCCGACGACAACGACACGGACGGGTTCTCGCTCCGCACGGGGACGTACCCGTGCGAGGGCGGCGACACCGACCCGGGCACGGAGCCCACGCCGACGCCGACCCCGACCCCGTCCCCGGGCGACGGCGGCACGACGCCGACCCCGACCCCGACTCCGGGTGGGACGCCCACCGCGGTCCCGACCCCGGGTCCTTCGGCTGCCCCGGTTGCTCCGGTGGCGCCGTCGGAGTCGCTGTTGACGGAGGCGAACCGTGGTGGGGTGTCAGCCCCGGCGACCGCTCGTGCGGGGGAGACGATCACGGTGACGGTCGGGACGGCTTCGGCCGGTGACGTCGTGAACGTGTGGTTGTTCTCGGAGCCGACGCTGATCGGCACGGCTGTGGTCGCTGCTGACCGGACGGTGCGGGTGACGATCCCGTCTGACACCGTCGCTGGCGTGCACCGCCTCGCGGTGACCGCTGCGGACGGGAGCCTGATCGGGTGGACCCCGATCACGATCACCGTGGATGGGCAACTCGCGTTCACCGGTGCTGCGGGCCTCGGTGCCGGTGCGTTGGTGGCGTTCCTGCTGCTCGCGGCGGGCGCGGGCGTGCTGATCGTGCGCCGCCGCAGGACCGCGGCCGCCGCGGAGTAGTCCCCACGCCCCACGGGGGCACTTCGTGAGCAGGAATGGTCGGGTTCGCACAGCGGACCCGACCATTCCTGCTCACCATGCGCGGTGGGCGCGACCGCGCGACGGACTGGAGGCGCGGTGCGGGGCTGTCACGCGCCTCCAGGCCGGTGGGTGGCTGCGGTCAGTCCGCCGACCCGTGCATGGTCTGGGTGTCGTCCTGACCCGGGATGGCGTCCTTCGTGGTCCAGCCGTACCAGCGGCCGTCGATCTCGGTGACCGCGCGGCCGTCGCCGCAGGTGACCAGGCCCTTCGTCGGGAGATCCTCGGGCAGGAAGTCGGCGGTCATCGCCGTGCCCCCGTACGACTCGTCGAGCGGGGTGCAGCCGTCCACGTCGACGCCGTCCTTCGACGCGAACCCGATGACGTACCCGGGCTGCGAGACGTGGAGGCGGACATCGATGTCCTTCGCGTCCTCCGGCACCCACTTCGGCATGAAGAACGCCAGGTCCTCGGACTCCCCGGAGCGCGGGGCGTCCGAGTACGCGTCGAAGTGCTTCTGCGGGGTCTTGTTCGGCACGATGTCCTGGATCGCGCTGCAGCCGGCGGTCAGCAGCAGGGCGGACACCGCGGCGGTGGTGGCGAGGGCGATCCGGAGGGTGCGGCGGGCGGTGGTGGGGCGCGTGTCGGTGCTCATGGATCCAGTCTCGCGACGGACGTGACGCTGAAACATCACGTGCGCACCCGGAAGTGGTCGGGGGTTACCCCCACCCGCCACGCCGGGCCCGCCGAGGAGTGCTCAGGAGGGCCCAGGTCGCCCCGGTAAGCAGGTCCGGTGCACCAGACGCAGCAGCCACCGGTCGGGGTCCCCTGGCACCAGGCCTCCTTCCCCGCCTCGTTCTCGCGGTTCTGGCGGGGGTACGTCGTGTTCCGGGGTCGTGCCGCTCGTGCCGAGTTCTGGTGGTGGGCGCTGTGGTGGGCGATCATCTCCGCTGCGATCAACATCGTGTACGGCATCGGACTCTTCACGACGCCCCCACCGATGCCGAGCCCGGAGGAAGCGCGCGTCCTCGACCAGGCGATGCAGTCCTTCAACCCGTTCCCGGTCTGGTGGTTCCTGCTCACGTCGATGCCGGTCTTCGCCCAGATCGCACTGGGGGTCTTCGTGGTCGTCGGGCTCGCGGCGTTGCTGCCCTGGATCGCCATCGCGATGCGGCGGCTCCACGACACGAACCGCTCCGGGTGGTGGGTCCTGCTCTGCTTCGTGCCCGCCGGCTACATCGTGCTCGCCGTGTTCCTCGCGCTGCCCTCGGAGCCACCCGCGGCGCCGCAGCAGTCCGGGCCACCCGTCGGTGATCGGCCCGCGCACCCGGTCGTGACGCCGCAGTAGCGTCGGGGCATGCAGCAGGAGATCCTCCGGTACACCGCCTTCGCCGCCGAGCCGGGCGGTGGCAACCCCGCCGGGCTCGTGCTCGACGCGGCCGGACTGTCCGACGACCGGATGCTCGCGATCGCCCGGAAGGTCGGGTACCCCGAGACCGCCTTCGTCGTGGGTGCGACGTCGACCGGGCCGCGGGTCCGCTACTTCTCGCCGAGCGCCGAGGTGCCGTTCTGCGGGCACGCCACCGTCGCGCTGGCCGTGGCGCTGGCGGAGCGCGAGGGGCCGGGCCGTCGGGTGTTCACGACCCCGGCCGGCGAGGTCGCCCTCGATGCCACCGTCGGTGCGGACGGCGCGGTGCAGGTCGCGATGACGAGCGTCGAGCCGGCGACACGGGACATCGACGCCGTTCTTCAGGAGCGGCTGTTCGACCTGCTCGGGCTCTCGGCCGCGGACATCGCTCCGGGGTTCCCCGTGCTGGAGTCCTTCGCCGGCAACTGGCACCCGGTGCTCGTGCTGCACGACCGCGAGCTGTTCCACCAGTTCCGGTTCGCGCCGGGGCCCCTGGCCGAGCTCAAGCGCGAGGCCGGCTGGGCGGGGACGGTCACGGTGCTGCACCGCACCGGCGACCGGGAGTACGAGGCGCGCAACCTGTTCCCCGCCGGGCGCATCACCGAGGATCCGGCGACGGGATCGGCAGCGGCGTCGACCGGGGCGTACCTGCGGCAGATCGGTGCAGTGCAGCCGGGCGACCGCGTCACGATCCGGCAGGGGCGGCACGTCGGGCGTCCGAGTCTGCTGCTCGTGGACGTGCCCGAGGCCGGCGGGATCACGGTGACGGGGAGCGCGACGCCGATCTCCTGACGGACGTTCCTTCCCAGAACGCACGCGATGGGAAGTGGAATCGGGCGTACCTGGTCGCAACTTCCGACCCGGTACGCCCGAATCCGCTCGGTACGCCCGATTCGACCCGGTACGCCCGAATCGGCCCGAGAAACTCCTTGACAGGTTTAAGTCAATACGGTGGACTAATCCTGCGCGCGGGCGATGGTGCCCGCGGACATCACCCGTGCAAAGGAGCACCGATGAAACGCACCCGCATCATCGCCGGACTCGCAGCTGTGGCCGTGGCCGCAGTCGGTCTGGCTGGCTGCTCGAGCTCGGGGTCCGCCTCGAGCGACACGATCAAGATCGCGTACCAGAAGTTCGGCGCCTTCCAGCAGCTCGACGCCCAGATGAAGGTCGTCAAGAAGCAGTACGAGAAGGACAACCCCGGCAAGAAGGTCACCCTCGTGCCCATCCAGGCGCAGGGCAACGACTACTACACGAAGCTCGCGCTCATGAACAAGGCGCCGGCCACCGCCCCGGACGTCATGTACGAGGACACGTTCCTCGTCAAGGCCGATGCCGAGGCGGGCTACCTGCTGCCACTCGACAAGTACACGGACAAGTGGGACGAGTGGGACCAGTTCTTCGACAACGCCAAGCAGGCCGGGCAGGGTGACGACGGCAAGATCTACGGCGTCCCGATGGGCACCGACACCCGAGCCCTCTGGTACAACAAGGACATCTTCAAGAAGGCCGGGCTCGACGTCCCGTGGAAGCCGAAGACGTGGGACGACGTGCTCGCGGCGGCGAAGACCATCAAGGAGAAGCAGCCCGACGTCATCCCGTTCAACATCTACTCGGGCAAGGCGCAGGGCGAGGCCTCGACCATGCAGGGCTTCGAGATGCTCCTGTACGGCGCCGACGGCTCCGGCAACACCCTGTACGAGGACAAGAAGTGGGTCACCGGCTCGAAGCAGTTCGAGGACTCGCTCAAGTTCGTGAAGGACGTCTACCAGGGCGGCCTCGGCCCGACACCGCAGCAGGCGCTCGACACGAACGTCGGCACGACCATCGCCCAGACGTGGCTGCCGAAGGGCAAGCTCGCGATCGACCTGGACGGTTCGTGGCAGTCCGGCACGTGGCTCAAGTCCGGCACCGCGCCGTGGCCCGAGTGGAACGACGTGATGGGCCAGGCGCCCATGCCGACCCAGAACGGGCAGGCTCCCGGCTACAACTCGATGTCCGGCGGCTGGACCCTGGCGGTCGGCGCGAAGTCGAAGAACCCGCAGGCGGCGTTCGACTTCATCACGAGCTTCCTCGACAAGGACGGTTCGCTGAAGTACGACACCGAGAACAGCCAGATCGCCGTCCGGAAGGACGTCGCGGACGACCCGGAGTACACGGCGGCGAACCCGACGTTCAAGTTCTTCTCGGGGCTGGTGGAGAACACCAACTTCCGCCCCGCGACGAGTGACTACTCGCAGGTGTCCAACGCGATCCAGGTCGCGATGGAAGCGGTCATGACCGGTCAGCAGTCGCCGAAGGACGCGGCTGCCGCCTACGACAAGGCCGTCACGCAGGTGGTCGGCAAGGAGAACACCGTCTCCGCTGGTTGACGGACGTCACCCACTGACGGACTGGAGGCGCGGGGCGGTCCCGCACCGCGCCTCCCGTCCGCTCTTCCCCACCTTCGGAACCCCTCCGCACCCGGAAGGCACCCATCGTGTCCAGCACCCCCCTCGCGCCGACGCTGTCGGCGCCCGGTGCGCCGAAGCGCACCGATCCACCCGTGCCGCGCAAGCGGCGACCGCTGCGGAACGTCGGACGAGCGGTTCCGCTCATCCCCGCCCTGGTCCTCCTCGTCATCTTCCTGCTGGGCCCCGTCATCTCGTCGTTCTACGGGTCCTTCACCAACTCGGCCCTGACCGGCGCCAGCGCGGCCGACCAGCAGTTCGTCGGGTTCCAGAACTACGTCGAGCTGTTCCAGGACCCGGACTTCCCGAAGTCCGTCATCCTGACCGTCGTCTTCCTGCTGGCCTCGGCCGTGGTGGGACAGAACGTGCTCGGCCTCGGGCTGGCCCTGCTGATGCGCTCGGCGAACAAGGCCGTCCGGGCGATCGTCGGCACCTTCGTGGTGGCGGCGTGGGTCCTGCCGGAGATCGTGGCGTCGTTCGCGGCGTACGCGTTCTTCAACGACGAGGGGACGCTCAACACGTTCCTCGCGTCGATCGGGATCACCGGCGCGAACTGGCTCTACACGTACCCGATGTTCGCCGTGATCCTGGCGAACATCTGGCGCGGCACCGCGTTCTCGATGCTCGTCTACTCGGCCGCCGTGCAGGAGGTCCCCGAGGAGATCACCGAGTCCGCCGAGGTCGACGGAGCCACCGGCTGGCAGCGGCTCGTCTACATCACGCTCCCGGTGATCCGCCGGAGCATCTCGACGAACCTCATGCTCACGACGCTGCAGACCCTGTCGGTCTTCACGCTGATCTTCGTGATGACCGGCGGCGGTCCGGGCACGAACTCGTCGACCCTGCCGATCCTGGCGTACCAGGAGGCGTTCAAGTTCTCGCAGCTCGGCTTCGGGACGGCGATCGCGACCATCCTGCTCGTGGTGGGGGCGGTCTTCTCGATCATCTACATCCGAGCCCTCAAGCCGGAGGTGGACTGATGGCCATGACAGCCCCGTCCCTCGACCAGACCACGACCCGTTCGGTGACCGCACCGGGGTCGATGCACATGACGTCCCCGCGCGGCCGCACCATGCGGTGGGTGTCGAACGTCGTGCTGCTCGTCATCGCGGTGTGCTTCGCGGTGCCGCTGCTCTGGCTCGTGCTCGCCTCGTTCGACACCCAGGCCTCGCTGTCGGTGAAGCTGCCCTCGCAGTTCACGCTCGACAACTTCGCGAAGGTGCTCACCCCCGAGCTGTCGTTCATCCCGCTCGCGAACAGCCTGTTGCTCTCCGGCGGCACCGCGGTCGTCACCGTGGTGTTCGCACTGCTCGCCGCGTACCCGCTGTCCCGGTACAAGATGCGCGTCAACAAGCCGTTCCTGTACAGCATCCTGTTCGGCACCGGTCTGCCGATCACCGCGATGATGGTGCCCGTCTACGCGCTGTTCGTGTCGCTCAACCTGATCGACAACGTGTGGGGCTGCATCTTCTTCCTCGCCGCCACGTCGCTGCCGATGGCGATCTGGATGGCGAAGAACTTCATGGACTCGGTGCCGATCTCGCTCGAAGAGGCGGCGTGGACCGACGGCGCCTCGATGCTCACCACCCTGACCCGCATCGTCATCCCGCTCATGCGTCCGGGCATCGCAGTCGTGTTCATCTTCGTGTTCATCCAGGCGTGGGGGAACTTCTTCGTCCCGTTCGTCCTGCTGCTCTCGCCCGAGAAGGTGCCCGCCGCGGTGAGCATCTTCAACTTCTTCGGGCAGAACGGGGCGGTGGCGTACGGCCAGCTCGCCGCGTTCTCGATCGTCTACTCCGTGCCCGTCATCGCCCTCTACGTGATCGTGTCCCGAGGCCTCGGCGGCGGCAACGCCCTCGCCGGCGGCATCAAGGGCTGATCCGCCGGTCCACCCCGGCACACTCTCGAAAGGAAGCACATGCACCAGGACGAACCGCTCGTCGAGGCCCGGATCGCCCGCCTTGTGCGCGACCGTGTCGACCCCGCCGTCCTCCGTCGCTCGGCGCCGGTGACGATCGAGGCGTGGGAGGTGCCGGGCGAGCCGGTGCCGTTCGACGCCGCCGTGGGCGAGACGTACACACCGTTCACGGTGGGGTCGCACTGGGGCGGACGCCCGTGGGGCACGACGTGGTTCCGGGTGACCGGGACCGTGCCGGCGGACTTCGGTACTGCGCCGGGGACCACCGCCGAACTCCTCGTCGACCTGGGGTTCACCAAGCGGCAGCCCGGGTTCCAGGCCGAGGGACTCGCGTTCCGCGCCGACGGCTCCACGATCAAGGCGATCGAGCCGCGGAACGACACCGTGCCGCTCGAGGTCGGCCCGGGGGAGTCCTTCGAGCTCTGGATCGAGGCCGGGGCGAACCCGGACATCGGCGGCGACTCGTTCCAGGGCGCGACGCCGCTCGGCTCGCGCTCCACCGCCGGCGACGACCCGATCTACCGCCTGAAGGCCCTCGAGGTCGTCGAGCGCGACGACACCGTGTGGGAACTGCAGCAGGACCTCTGGGTGCTGCGCGGGCTGATGGCCGAGCTCCCCACCGACGGCACCCGCGGCGCCGACATCCTGCGGGCACTCGAACGCGCCGCCGACGCCCTGGACCCGGACGACGTCGCCGGCACCGCCGCGGACGCCCGGCAGGTCCTGGCGCCCGTGCTCGCCGTCCCCGCCAGCCCCGCCGCCCACCGCGCGATCGCCGTCGGGCACGCCCACATCGACTCCGCCTGGCTGTGGCCCGTGCGCGAGACGAAGCGCAAGTGCGCCAGGACGTTCTCGAACGTGCTCGACCTGATGGACCGCGACCCCGACTTCACCTTCGCCTGCTCGTCCGCCCAGCAGTACGCCTGGATCCGCGACGAGTACCCGTCCATCTGGACCCGCATCAAGCAGCGCGTCGCCGAAGGGCGGTGGATCCCGGTCGGCGGCATGTGGGTCGAGTCGGACACCAACCTGCCCGGCGGTGAGGCCCTGGCCCGCCAGTTCGTCGCCGGCAAGCGCTTCTTCCTGGAGGAGTTCGGCATCGACACCCCCGAGGCCTGGCTCCCCGACTCGTTCGGCTACTCGGGCGCCCTGCCGCAGATCGTCCGCGCCGCCGGGTCGAAGTGGTTCGTCACCCAGAAGCCGTCGTGGAACGAGACGAACGTCATCCCGCACACCTCGTTCCACTGGGAGGGCATCGACGGCTCGCGCGTCCTGACGCACCTGCCCCCGGCCGACACCTACAACTCCGACGTCTCGCCTGCCGACCTGCGCCGCGGCGAACGGAACAACAAGGAACGCGGCACCGCGAACACCTCGATGCTCCTGTACGGCTTCGGCGACGGTGGTGGCGGTCCGACCCGCGAGATGGTCGGCGCCGCACACCGCCAGCACGACCTCGACGGGTCGCCCCACGTGACACTCGGCACGCCCGCGCAGGTGTTCGAGCAGCTCGAGGCCGAGCTGCCGACGCCCGGGGTCTGGTCAGGGGAGATGTACCTCGAGTTCCACCGCGGCACCTACACGTCGCAGATCCGCACGAAGCAGGGCAACCGCCGCTCCGAGCACCTGCTCCGCGAAGCCGAGCTCTGGGCAGCGACGGCGGCGGTCCGGCTCGGCAGCGAGTACCCGTACGCCGAACTCGAGGACGCCTGGCACACCGTCCTGCTGCAGCAGTTCCACGACATCCTGCCCGGGTCCTCGATCGCGTGGGTGTACGAGAACGCCGAGGAGCAGTACGCCCGGGTCGCTGAGGTGCTCGAGGGGCTGATCGGGAGCGCGACGACGGCGCTCGCCGCAGGCGGGACCGCAGCCGTCAGCGGCGCCGCTGCCGACGATGCCGCGTCGGTCGTGCGCTTCAACGCCTCGCCGGTCGCGGCAGGGGACGTGACCGCCCTGGCAGGTTCGGTCGTCCACGCGCCGCGACCCGTGCCTCCCGTCCGGAGCGGCGACCGCTTCGTCTTCGACACCGGCGTCGTCACCGCGACCATCGACGCTGCCGGCCACGTCGTGTCGTTCGTCGACCACGCCACCGGACGCGACGCGATCGCTCCCGGCGCCGCGGCGGCGGAGTACACGGTCTTCCGGGACACCCCGAACCAGTGGGAGGCGTGGGACATCGACCGCGCCTACCAGCGCAACGGCACGGTGCTGTCGGCCTCGTCCGTCTCGGTCGACGGCGATGAGCTCGTGGTGGAACGGTCCTTCGGATCGTCGACGCTCACCACGCGCTATTCCGCCGTGCAGGGCGAACCGGAGCTGACTGTGCAGACCGAGGTCGACTGGCACGAGCACCAGAAGCTGCTGAAGCTCGCGTTCCCGATCGACGTGCTCGCGTCGTCGGCCTCGAGCGAGATCCAGTTCGGGCACATCGACCGGCCGACGCACCAGAACACCTCGTGGGACCACGCCCGCTTCGAGACCTCGGCACATCGCTGGGTGCACGTCGCGGAGCCCGGGTTCGGCGTCGCGGTGGCGAACGACTCGACCTACGGCCACGACATCACGCGCGAGACCCGGCCGGACGGCGGGATCACCACGCTCGTGCGGGAGTCGCTGCTGCGCGGACCGACGTTCCCGGACCCGAACGCCGACCAGGGGCACCACGTGTTCCGGACGGTGCTGCGGATCGGGGCCTCGGTACTCGACGCCGCCGACTCCGGGTACCGGCTGAACCTGCCGGTGCGGAGCGTGCCCGGGTCGGCCGAGGTCGCGCCGCTCGTCACGGTGTCGTCGCCGCAGGTGTTCGTCGAGGCCGTCAAGCTCGCCGAGGACCGCTCGGGAGACGTCGTCGTGCGCCTGTACGAAGGACTCGGGGGCCGGGCGACGGACGTCGGGGTCGCCTTCGGGTTCGACGTCGAGTCGGTGTCGCAGGTCGACCTGCTCGAGCGGCCGCTGGAGCGCTCGTGGTCGGCGGGGGAGCCGGTCGTGCTGACCCTGCGTCCGTTCGAGATCGTGACGCTGCGCGTGCGTCGGGCCTGAGGCAGCGGGCCCGGCGTTCGGTCGGGGAGAGACCGCGGCGCCGGACGGGACACGGGTGCGTTCCGTCCGGCGCCGTGTTGCGTGGGGGGGGGGGGGGCGGGGTGGTTGCCGGGGCGGGGGCGGGTGTGGTGCGGGTGGGGTGCGGGCGCGGGCCGGGCCGGGTGGAATCGGGCGTAGCTGGTCGAATCGGGCGTGCCTGGTCGGAACTTCCGGCCAGGTATGCCCGATTTCATTTGGCATCGCGCGCGTTCTGGGAAGGAACGTCTCCCCTCCACAACCGCCCAGGCCTGGAGGCCCGTCCACAGTTCCCGACATCGGCCTCCGGACCGGATGGTCGGTCCGGCATCGTCACGTGCATGAACGAGTCGCTGCCCATCCTCCGAGCCTCCGCCATGCACGAGGCCGGCCTCGATGCCACCACCCTGCGCCGCCGGACCCGGACCCAGGGTGTGGGCCGCCTGGTCCGGGTCGGGCCGAACGCCTTCGTCGACGGTGCCGCGTGGGACGCCGCCGGGCCTCGTCAGCGGTACGTCACCCGGGTGTTCGCGCGGCTCGGCCGGCTCGGCACACGGGCGACGGCCTCGCACCTGTCCGCGGCGGCCCTGCACGGTCTCCCGGCGCTCGGCGGGTGGGACGTCCCGGTGCACGCGACCGTGCCCGAGTCGATGTACCGGGGCCGGAGCGCCGAGCTGGTCCTGCACACGAGACCCGTCGGCCGGGGCGAACGGGCCACGGTCGGTGCGGTCGCGGTCACCTCCGTCCCCCGGACCGTCGTCGACGTGGCGACGACCGGCGACCTGCGGGCGGGCGTCGTGATCGCGGACGCCGCGCTGCGACGTGGGTTCGACGACGCCGATCTCCGACGAGCGATTCCTCCGAAGGCCCGCGCCCGAGCCCTGGCGCAGCAGGTGCTCGAACTGGCCGATGCTCGCTCCGGGTCACCGGCCGAGTCGCTCGCTCGGGTCGTGTTCCGGGAGCTCGGGCTGCCGGACCCGGTGCTGCAGCAGGAGTTCGTCGTCGACGGCCGTCGGTCCGCAGTCGACTTCTGGTTCCCGGACCACGGGGTCATCGTCGAGATCGACGGACGGGCCAAGTACTCCCAGGAGCGCTACCTGTGCGGCCGGAGTCCGACCGAGGTGTTCCTCGACGAGAAGCGCCGGCACGGTCGTTTGCTCACCGTGCCGGGTGTGCGGACGATCATCCGGCTCGAGTGGCGAGACCTGTTCGACCTCGATGCGCTGGCGCTGCGACTCCGGGCGGCCGGGCTCCCGTGTGCCGTCCGACCGGTCCGGAGCGCTCGGCTCCGTACGGGGTGACCGTCCGGCGCCGAGCGGAGTGACCGTCCGGCGCCGCAGGGGGTGACCGTTCGGCACCGGTGAACCGGCACAGCACGCGCTGGCTAGCGTGGCGGCATGGCAGTGCAGGAGATCTGGCTCGTCCGTCACGGCGAATCGGTCGCGAACGTCGCAGCGGCTCGGGCCGAAGCCGCTGGCGATGACGTGATCGACGTCGAGTTCCGGGACGCCGACGTCCCGCTCAGCCGGCTCGGCACCGATCAGTCCCGGGCCCTCGGGCAGGAGCTCGCCGACCGCGGGATCGACGACGTCCCCGTCGCGCTGTGGGTGTCGCCGTACCTGCGCGCACAGCAGACCATCGCGATCGCGCTCGAGGCAGCCGGCCTCGCCGAACCCGAGAAGCGGGTGGACGAGCGGCTGCGCGACCGCGAACTCGGCGTCCTCGACCTGCTGACCCTGCAGGGCGTCCGCAACCGGTACCCGGACGAGGAACGCCGCCGGCAGTGGCTCGGCAAGTACTACCACCGGCCGGCAGGTGGAGAGTCGTGGGCGGACGTGATGCTCCGGCTCCGGTCGCTCCTGGGCGACCTCGAGCGGGTCGACGGTGTCGAGCGCCTGGTGATCGCCGCCCACGACGCCGTGGTGATGCTCGCCGTCGCGGTGTGCCTCGACCTCGACGAACCGGCACTCATGGAGTTCGCCCGGACCCACGCCGTCGCGAACGCCTCCCTCACCAGACTCCGTCGTGACGATGCCGGATCACCGTGGGTGCTTGAGGAGTTCTCCTCCGTCGGACACCTGGACGACGACGAGGTCACCCAGCACACCGGCCGGAAGGACGACGAACATGTCCACTGAACCCGTCACCCCGAACTTCCTGCGGGACTGGCCACTGCCCGAACCCGGTGCCGGCAAGTACGGCCGCGGGCAGGTGCTGATCGTCGGCGGCGCCGCTCGGACCCCCGGTGCGGCGATGCTCTCCGCGCTCGCCGCACTCCGCGTCGGCGCTGGTCGCCTCACGCTGGCGGTCGGCCGGAGCGTGGCGAACGAGGTCGCGGTCGTCGTGCCCGAGTCCGGGGTCGAACCCCTCGACGAGGACCAGGACGGACACATCGCCGTCGGTGCGATCGAGGGCATCGCGGACAGTGCCTCGAGCGCCGATGCCGTGCTGGTCGGGCCGGGGCTCGACGAGCCGGACGGTTCGCGTGACCTCGTGGCCGGACTCGCCGACGTCGTCGGTCCGCACACCACCGTCGTGCTCGACGCCTTCGCCCTCGGTGTGGCTGCCGACGTGCGGGACCGCCTCGAACCGCTGCGTGGACGGCTGGTGATGACGCCGAACTCCGGCGAGGCCGAACGCCTGCTCGGGCGGGAGTGCAGCGACGACGACGTGGCCGACGCCGTCGCGATCGCGAACCGCTTCGGAGCGGTCGTGGCCCTCGGCGATGCCATCGCCACACCGCAGGGTCGGGCGTGGCTCAAGGGCACCGGCTCCGGCGGTCTCGGCACGAGCGGCAGTGGGGACGTGCTGTCCGGTGCGGTCACCGGCCTGCTCGCCCGCGGCGCTGATCCGGCGCAGGCCGTGGCGTGGGCGTCCTACGTGCACGCTGCCGCGGGTGACCGACTCGCGGTGCAGGTCGGGCCGCTCGGGTACCTGGCGAGTGAACTCGTCACCGAGATCCCGCGGGTCCTGGTCGAACTCGGGGCCTGAGCGCGCCCGTTCTTTCCCAGAACGCCCGCGGTACCTGGTGCTTTCGGGCATACCTGCCGAGAACTTCCGACCAGGTACGCCCGAATCGACCAGGTACGCCCGAAACCACCAGGTACGCCCGGAACGACCAGGCCGCCCGACCCCGCCCGACCCCGCCCGACCCCGCCCGCCGCACCCCTACCCACGCAGGGACTCCACGGCCTTCTCGATCCGCCGGGCCCGGGTCTCCGGGGCCTTCGCCTGCGTGACGGGGTCGGCGAGCGCCCGCTGCCGCGAGTTCGACAGCGTGTCGAACGCCGCACGCACGCCGGCCTCCTGCAGCGCGGTGGCCAGGTCCTCCGGCAGGTCGACGGTCCGGGGCAGGGTGTCGACCTCGAGCGAGACCTCGACCGTGTCCCCGGCGGCGATCCCGGCGGCCGCACGGTGGGCGGCCGACAGCGGCACCAGGAACTGCTCGTCCATGACCCCGACGGTGGAACGGTAGGTGTAGCCCCGGTCGATCGTGACGACCACCGCGGGGCGCTTGCCGGATCCGAGCGCCTCGATGACGGACTCCGGGACGGGGAGTCCGGTCGCCGTCTTCCGTGCCAGCAGGACCGTCGTCGTGAACCGCATCCGTGCCTCCAGGCCTGGTCTGGGCGCGACCCTGCGCCCAGAACGAGCAAAGCGTACAGCCGCACCCGCTGTTCCGCCGTCGTTCACCACCGGAGCACGGGCCGGAAACCGGCCGCGTCCACGATCGACCAGAACCCGGACACCCGGTCCCGCAGCACCTTCCCCCACCCGAAAGGCCCACCCGTGCAGCACAAGCGCACCCTGGCCGGCATCGCCCTGGCCGCCGCAGCAGTCGTCACCCTCGCCGGATGCTCGGCGACGAGCTCCGCGACCGCCGGCTCCGACGGCGACGCCGACTGGAAGACCACCACCAGCGCCCAGTCCGCCGGCGGCATGGACGCCCTGGTCAAGGCCGCCAAGGCCGAGGGCCAGCTCAACGTCATCACGCTCCCGCCGACGTGGGCCAACTACGGCAAGATCATCGACGGCTTCACCAAGAAGTACGGCATCAAGATCAACTCCGCGAACCCGAACGGCTCGAGCGCCGACGAGGTCGCCGCGGTCAAGTCGCAGAAGGGCCAGTCCACCGCCCCCGACGTGCTCGACCTGGGCAACGCCGTGCTGCAGGAGAACCTCGACCTGTTCGCCGACTACAAGGTCGCGAACTGGGACGACATCCCCACGAACCTGAAGGACGAGGACGGCGCCTGGACGCGCGACTACACCGGCCTGATGTCGATCGGGTACGACTCGTCGAAGATCTCCGACGCCCCGAAGGACATGACGGACCTGCTCGGCTCCGAGTACAAGGGCAAGGTCTCGATCGGCGGCGACCCGACGCAGGCGAACCAGGCCGCGTCCGCGGTGTACCTGGCGGCGCTGGAGAACGGCGGCTCGGCCGACGACATCACCAAGGGCGTCGACTTCTTCGGCAAGCTCAAGCAGGCCGGCAACTTCCAGAACGTGCTGCCGACGCAGGCCACCGTCGCCTCGGGTGAGACCCCGGTCGTCGTCCAGTGGTCGTACAACAACCTGGCCTGGGGCCCGGCAGCGGGCGCGAGTGGCAACAAGGACTGGAAGACCGTCGTCCCGAAGGGGCAGGCGCTCGGCTCGTACTACTCGCAGGCCATCAACAAGGACGCCCCGCACCCCGCGGCCGCCCGCCTGTGGGAGGAGTACATCGCCAGCCCCGAGGTCCAGAACCTGTACCTGCAGGCCGGCGCCTTCCCGTCCACCCTCGCCGCGCTGACGAAGTCGGGCAAGGTCGACCAGGACGCCCTCGACGCCGCCGGTGGCGCACCGAAGGACTACGTCGAGCTGACCGACGCGCAGGTCGCCGACGCCGCCAAGGTGCTCAAGGCCAAGTGGTCCTCGACGATGGGGTCCTGAGCAGCATGACCACCGCATCGGCAGACGCGCCCGCGGCGAGCGGCGCAGCCGCGACCGACGCCGCACCGGCGACGAGCGCGACGAGCGCGACGAGCCCCGTGCGCCCGACGTCCGCACGAGCGTCCGCCGATGCCGTCCGCCGCGGCGCCGGACCCCGTGTCCGGCGCCGCGTCGGCCTCGCCTGGCTGGGGCTGACGCCCTTCGCCGCATACGTCCTGCTGTTCCTCGCGGTCCCCGCCGTGATCGCGATCGGCAGTGGCTTCTTCGACGGCTCCGGGGCGTTCACGTTCGCGAACCTCGCGGCCTTCGCCGACCCGTCCGTGCTGCGGGCGTTCGGCGGGTCGTTCGGCCTGTCCGCCGCCTCCGCGGTCATCGGTGCCGTGCTCGGTGCGGTCGTCTGCTGGGCGCTCTCGGCGCTGCGGCCGGACGGACTGGTCCGGTCGATGATCGACTCGGCCGCGAGCGTCCTCGCCCAGTTCGGCGGGGTCATGCTCGCGTTCGCGTTCATCGCCACGATCGGCGTGCAAGGCCTCGTCACGACGTGGTTGGTGACGGTCTTCCACGTCGACCTCAACGCGGACGGTGCCTTCCTGTACACGGTGCCCGGGCTCGTGATCCCCTACGTCTACTTCCAGGTGCCGCTCATGGTCCTCACGTTCATGCCCGCACTCGAGGGCGTCAAGGCCCAGTGGGGCGAGGCCGCCGCGACCCTCGGCGCCTCGCGTCTGACGTACTGGCGCCGGATCGCGTTGCCGGTCCTGGCACCGGCGTTCTGGGGGTCGCTCCTGCTGCTCTTCGCGAACGGCTTCTCGTCGTTCGCCACCGCCGCGGCCCTCATCTCGCAGGGCGGCATCGTGCCGCTCACGATCCGCACGCAGCTCACCAGCGAGACGCTCGCCGGCCTGCAGAACGTCGCCGGGGTGCTCGCCTTCGGCATGGTCGTCGTGATGGCGGTCGTGATGGGCGCGTACTCGCTGCTGCAGCGCCGTGCCGCGAGGTGGCAGCGATGAGCGCGGCGGCCCCGGTCCGTCCGGTCCGCCCGGCGCAGCCGGTTCGGCTCGGAGGCCCGTCCCGCGTCCGCCGCTTCGGCACGGCCCCGTCCCGTGGTGCGGCAGCGATCGTGCTCACCGTGATCGGGCTCCTGTTCGCCGTCCCGCTGGTCGCCCTGCTGCAGTTCACCTTCCGGCAGGGCACCGACGGCGGGCTCACCTTCGCGCACTGGGCGGCGATCGGTGACCCGGCCAACGCGTTCACCTACCAGCCGGTGTTCGACGGGCTCGGGGCGTCGCTGCTCATCGCCGTGATCACCGTCGGGATCGTGCTGCTCGTGCTGCTGCCGGCCCAGATCATCACCGCGCTCCGCTACCCCCGGCTCCGGAGCATCCTGGAGTTCGTCTGCATCGTGCCGATCACCGTGCCGGTCGTGGTGCTCGTCGTCGGGTTCATCCCCGTGTACCAGGTCGTCTCGCAGGTCTTCGGGTCCGGCTCCTGGACGCTGGCGTTCGCGATCGGCATCATCACGCTGCCGTTCGCGTTCCGCCCGATCGCCGCCGCCATCACCGCGACGGACCTGATCGTCCTGTCCGAGGCGGCCCGGTCGCTCGGCGCCTCGTGGTGGACAGTCACCTGGCGCGTGCTCCTGCCGAACCTGCGCCGGGGCATCACCGCCGCGTGCTTCCTCACGATCACCGTGGTCCTCGGCGAGTACACCCTCGCCGCGTTCCTCTCCCGCAGCACGTTCCAGACCGGGCTCGTGCTCGTGCAGGGGACCGACCCGTACGTCGCAGCGATCTTCTCGGTCGCCGCGCTCGCGTTCGGCTTCGTGCTGCTCGTCCTCATCGGCCGCATCGGGACCCGTCGCACGGGCCGCATCCGCCGCACCCGCACCACCCGTCGTCCCCGCCTCGAGGAGTCCGCATGACCGTCACCGCCCCGGCAGCCCCGGCGTCCCTCGCCACCACCGGTGCCGTCGTCGAACTCCACGCCGTCGAGAAGCACTACGGCGCACACCGTGCACTCGCGGGACTGTCCCTCCGCGTCGAGCCGGGGGAGTTCGTCTCGCTCCTCGGCCCGTCCGGTTGCGGCAAGACGACGGCGCTCCGCGCGCTGGCGGGCCTCGAGGCCATCGACGCCGGCTCGATCCGCATCGACGGCCGGGACGTCGCCGACACCCCGGTCAACAAGCGCGACATCGGCATGGTGTTCCAGCAGTACTCGCTGTTCCCGCACATGACGGTGCGGCAGAACGTCGCCTTCGGCCTCGAGATGCGCCGGGTCCCCGCCGCCGAGCGCAAGAGCCGCGTGGTCGAGGCCCTCGACATGGTCCGCCTCGGCGAGTTCGCCGAGCGGTACCCGCACCAGCTCTCCGGCGGGCAGCAGCAGCGCGTCGCCCTGGCCCGCGCCCTGGTCACCCGCCCCCGGGTGCTCCTGCTCGACGAGCCGCTGTCGGCCCTCGACGCGAAGGTCCGGGTGTCGCTGCGCGACGAGATCCGCCGCATCCAGAGCGACCTCGGCATCACCACCGTGTTCGTCACCCACGACCAAGAGGAGGCGCTCGCCGTCTCCGACCGGATCGCGGTGATGCAGGCGGGCGACATCGAGCAGGTCGGCACGCCCGAGGAGCTCTACCGCACCCCGTCGTCGGCCTTCACGGCGGACTTCGTCGGCCAGTCGAACCGGCTGCAGGGCGACCTGCGCGGGGGCGACGTCTTCGTGTACGGCTTCCGGGTGCCGGCCCTCGACTCCTCGGCCCCCGACGGGCCGGTGCTCGCCTACGTCCGGCCGGAGGACATCGCCTTCGCCCCCGAGGGCATCACCGGCACCGTCGTCACCTCGAGCTTCCTCGGGTCGATCCGCCGCACCACCGTCCGCCTGGACGACGACACCGTCGTGACCGTCCAGCACGAGGTCGGCGACCGCCGGGCCACCGGCGACCCCGTCGCCGTGCGCCTGCTCGGCGCACCGGTGGCGGTCGCGCCGCTCGCGTAGCTACCCCGCGCGCGAAAGCGACAGTTCTCGACGGCCTCGGCCGTCCCCACCGCGAAAGCGACAGATGGGCGCGGATGCTTCGCGGACTTCTGTCGCTTTGGCGGGGTGGGCGCGACCGACGGCGGACGGGAGGCCTGTGGCGGCCTGGCACCGCGCCTCCAGGCCGGTGGGGTCAGCGCTGGAAGCGCGCCTCGCGCTCGTCCGCCAGCCCGGCCTCGACGCGTGCCCGCATGTTCTCCGACATGTCGGGCAGGGCGTCGAGCCGAGCCCAGAAAGCCTCGGTGTTCTCGCCGTCGGCGGGGTTCGGCGTGCCGGAGACGTACCGGCAGGCGAAGACGAGGTCGAGGTACTGCGATCGGTCGCCGTTCGGGTAGGTCATCTCGGGCAGCACCTGCACCCAGGCCAGGCGTTCGGCGACGGCGACGACGTCGGCTTCTTCCAGGACCTCGCGCTCGGCGGCGACGGCGGGTTCCTCGCCCGGGTCGACGATCCCGGTGACCGGGGTGTACGCGCCCGTGTCGGCCCGCCGGACCACGAGCACTTCGCGATCGGCGCCGGAGCCGCGGGTCACGATGGCGCTCACGCCCGACAGCCAGAGCGGCGCCGTGCCGATCTTCTCGCGCAGGGACAGGACGAAGTCGGGGGTCGGCATGCCTCCACGCTACCCATCCGACCCCTGTCGCAGACTGGTCATGACCAGTAGGCTTGCCGTGTGGAGATCATCATCCTGCCCACGCCGGACGAGGTCGGTCGCGTCGCCGCGGCCAAGATCGCGTCCGTCGTCGCCAAGAAGCCGTCCGCCGTCATCGGTCTCGCCACCGGATCCAGCCCGCAGGGCATCTACACCGACCTGCAGCGCCGGGTGCAGGCGGGCGAGATCTCGTTCGCCGAGGCTCGTGGGTTCGCCCTCGACGAGTACGTCGGCATCCCGCTCGAGCACCCCGAGTCGTACGCGGCCGTGATCGCCCGCGACGTGGTGGCACCGCTCGGCTTCGACGCCTCGCGCGTGCGGGTGCCGGACGGCCGTGCCGCCGACCTGGAGTTCGCGGCCAAGGAGTACGACGCCGCGATCCGTGCCGCGGGTGGGATCGACGTGCAGATCCTCGGCATCGGGGCCAACGGCCACATCGGGTTCAACGAGCCGACGTCGTCGTTCGCCTCGCGCACCCGCATCAAGACCCTCGCGCCGTCGACCCGTGACGCCAACGCGCGCTTCTTCGACTCGCCCGAGCAGGTCCCGACGCACTGCATGACGCAGGGGCTCGGCACCATCCTCGAGGCCCGCGAGCTCGTCCTCGTCGCCCAGGGCCCGTCGAAGGCGGCCGCTGTCGCCGCTGCGATCGAGGGGCCGCTCAGCTCCTTCGTGCCCGGTTCGGCCCTGCAGCTGCACGAGCACGCGACCGTCGTCGTCGACGAGGAAGCCGCCGCCGGGCTGCAGCTCGCCGACTACTACCGCTACACGTACGCGAACAAGCCGGCCTGGCAGCGGTTCGAGTAGGCGGGTGGCTCGGGTTCAGGCCCGAGCGGCTGCGGCGAGGCGGCTGAGTCCCTCGTCGAGGGTCTCCGCCGAGCACCCGAAGTTCAGCCGCGCGAAGCCCCGGCCCTGCCGTCCGAACGCCGGGCCGGAGCCGAGCGCCACCTTTGCCCGGTCGACGAGCTCCGCCGCGGGGTCGTCGCCCCACGGCAGCGCCCGCAGGTCGAGCCACGCCAGGTACGACGCCTGCGGCTGCCGGTACTCGGCGCCGGGCAGCACGTCGCCGATCCGCTCGGCCAGGGTGCGCCGGTTCGCGGCCAGTTCGGTGAGCAGCGACGCCAGCCACGGCCCGCCCTCGCTGAAGGCCGCGACGCTCGCCGTGTAGCCGAGGATGCCGGTGCGCTCGACGACCTCGGTCGGCAGTCCGTCGAACCAGGCGCGGGCCCGCTCCGAGGCGCCGATCATCATCGCGCACTTCGTGCCGGCGAGGTTCCAGGCCTTGCTCGCACTCGTCAGGGCGACACCGAGCGACGCGGCCTCGGGGCAGGACTCCAGGAACGGCGTGAACACCGCGTCGGCGTGCACGAGCGGCGCGTGGATCTCGTCGGACACCACGACGGCGTCCCACTCGGCGGCCAGTTTCGCGAGTGCGACGAGCGACTCGCGGTCGTGCACCAGGCCGAGGGGGTTGTGCGGGTTGCAGAGCAGCACCGTGCGGGCTCCGTCGGCGAACGCCTGTGCGATGCCGTCCAGGTCCATCCGCCAGCCGGCCGTGGTGTCGAAGGGGTCGGCCGGGCCTGCGGGGGCGAGCAGCGGGACCTCGGTGACGGTGCCGCCGGCCTCGGACACGTACTCCCAGAACGGCGGGTACACGGGCGGCATGATGACGACCTGGTCGCCCGGCTCGATGACCCGACGCAGCACCTCGACCGCCGCGACCGACACGTCCGTGGTGGTGCGGACCAGGTCGGGGTCGACCCGCCATGCCCACCGGCTCTCGGCGAAGTCGGCGAACGCCTCGGGCAGGGCCCGGCCGTGCCCGACGTACCCGGTGTCGCCGTTCGTCACCGCCGTGACCAGGGCGTCGCGGATCGGTTCGGCGAGCATGCTGTCCATCTCGGCGACGAACATGGGGAGCACGTCCGGCGGGTAGGCCGTGTACTTCTCGCTCGTGCGGGACCGGTACGCATCGAAGACGGACACCATGACGCTCATGCGCCCATCCTGACAGCGAGGCACGCGGGGCGCGAGGGTGGGCGCCGGTCGGGGCCGGGCCCGACGCCGAACCCGACGTGAACAGCGGGAGAGCGCTCGGTGACGCGGGCGGCGTCCCCCGTCCGAGGGGGCTAGCGTCACCGATGTGAACCGATCTCGCGTGCACCGTCGCCCGCTCGTCCGTCCGCTCCCGCTCGCCGCGGTGGCCACGATCGCCGCACTGCTGGGCACGGCGATCGTCGCCGCGCCGGCCGTGGCCACGCCGTCGACGCAGGCCGGACGGATCGTCAGCGATCCCGCGCGGTACGTCGACCCCTTCATCGGCACGAGCAACAACGGCAACACCTGGCCGGGTGCCACGGCGCCGTTCGGGATGATGCAGTGGAGTCCCACGGGCACCGCGGGCGACCAGACGTCGACCCCGGTCGCGAACGGCTACTCGTACGACGTGAACCGGCTGCGCGGCTTCAGCCTGACGCACCTGAACGGTGCCGGGTGTGCGCCGGGTGCCGCGGGAGACGTGCCGATCATGCCGGTCACGACCCCGGTCACGACCTCGCCGGCAGCCGACTCGAAGGACGCCGTCTACGCCGCCGGGTACTCCCACGACCAGGAGTCCGCGAGCCCCGGCCGCTACGGCGTCACGCTCGACAACGGCGTCCGCACCGACCTCGCCGTGACCACCCGTGCCGGCGTCGGCGCGTTCACGTTCCCGGCCGGCAAGGACGCGAACCTGCTCTTCCGCACGTCGAACTCGATCAACGGCAGCGAGGCCGCGATCACCCGCGTCGACCCGCGCACCCGCACGGTCAGCGGCAGCGTCCTGACCGGCGGCTTCTGCAGCCGCCGCGCGAACGGCGGCGGCGCCACCAACCCGGACCGCCGCAGCTACTACCGCCTCTACTTCACCGCGACCTTCGACACGGCGTTCGCGAGCACCGGCACCTGGAAGGACGGCACGGTCCAGCCTGGAGGCACGTCCTCCTCCGGTGGGGAGGGCTACCTGACCGGCGCCGACCGCGCCGGACGCGGCTCCGGCGCGTGGGTCGGGTTCGATGCGCGTCGCGGAGCGACGGTGCAGGCGAAGATCGGCATCTCGTACGTGAGTGCGGCCGGGGCGGTCGCGAACCGTGACGGCGAGGTGACCAAGCGCTCGACCGTCGCCAGCGTGGCGGCCGGCACACGGGCCTCCTGGAACCGTGAACTGTCGCGCCTGCGCGTCGGTGGCGGCACGGCGGACCGGACCACCCAGCTGTACACGTCGGTCTACCACGCACTCATGCAGCCGAACACCCTGAACGACCGCGACGGGCGCTACCTCGGGCCCGACCTGCGGGTGCACCGGATGGACCGCGGACACCGGGCCGTCTACGGCACGTACTCCGGGTGGGACCAGTACCGGGCGCAGATCCAGCTGCTCGCGCTGCTGCGGCCGGACGTCGCCGGGGACATGGCGCAGTCGATGCTGCGGTTCGCCGAGCAGAACGGCGGGGTGTGGGACCGGTGGCTGCACCTCGGAGCGCCGACGCACGTGATGACCGGCGACCCCTCGGCCGCGACGCTCGCCACCTGGTACGCCATGGGCGTCCGGAACTTCGACGTCCGGGCCGCCTACGCCTCGCTCAAGCACCAGGCGACGGTCGAGAACGCGGACGCCGAGAGCGACATCGGGTGCCCGGGGCAGTGCCTGGCGCAGCGGCCCGCACTCGACGAGTACCTGGAGCGGCAGTACGCGGCGAACGACGACTGCTCCTGCTGGGGCGGTGCGGCCGAGACCCTCGAGGACTCGATCTCCGACAGCGCGCTCGGGTACTGGGCGGGTTCCCTCGGGCTGCGCTCCGACGCACGGATGTTCGCGGAGCGTGGGACCTACTGGAAGAACACCTTCAACGCCGCCGTCGGCTACCAGGCTGCTCGTCAGGCCGACGGATCGTGGACGCCCGACTGGTCGCCCTCGACCGGCACCGGGTTCGCACAGGGCACCAGCGCGCAGTACACCTGGCTCGTGCCGCAGGACGTGCGGGGCCTGTCGAGCGCGCTCGGCGGTGACGACGCCGCGACCGCTCGGCTCGACGAGTTCTTCCACGACAGCACCGGTGCGTTCGCGGTGACCGGTGGCGACGCCACGAAGTTCGACCCGACGAACGAGCCCGACATCCACACGCCGTGGATGTACAACGCGCTCGGCAAGCCCTGGAAGACGCAGGAGACCGTGCGGCAGGTCGTGGACGACGCCTACTCGACCGGCCCAGGCGGCCTGCCGGGCAACGACGACCTCGGCACCATGAGCGCCTGGTACGTCTTTGCCTCGATCGGCCTGTTCCCGCAGACGCCCGGGCGAGCGGAGATGCTCATCGGCAGCCCGACGTTCAGCACAGTCGACATCCGGCGCTCGAGCGGCGAGCGGATCGTCATCCGGTCCTCGGGGACCGAACCGTACGTGCAGGGCGCCCGGTTGAACGGGTGGACGCACGAGCGGTCCTGGGTGCCGGCGTCGTTCGTGACGCGGGGCGGCACGTTGTCCCTGCGGGTCGGGGACACGGCGGACACGAGCTGGGCGAGCGGGGAGCGGGGGCGCCCGGTCGACCGCTGAACACTGCTTGACACACCGTACTTCAGCGGTGATATGTTGACCTTCTCGGGGAACACGAGGGGGCACCATGGGGGATCTGACGGTCGACCTGCCGACGATGCAGGCGGTCGCACGAGCGGCGGGGCAGGCGGTCACCGACCTCCGCTCTGAGCGCCCGTTGTCCGGTTCGGACGGCGGTGCGTTCGGCTCGGGGGCGGTCGAGTCCGCGTTCGTCGCGTCGGCCAGGGCGCACGACGCGATGATCCGGTCCCTCGGTGACGACGCGGACACGCTGCGCGAGTACGTGACCGCCGCCGCCGAAGCGGTCCTGCGTGCGGATGCCGACCTCGCCCGGCGGGTCCGGTGAGCGCGGACCCCGTCGCGGGCGACCCGGACGGCATCCAGCGGATCGCCCGTCGGCACGACCACCACTCGGACGCGGTCCGTGACGGCGCCCGGCACGTGCTCGTCGCCGCGGAGCACGCGGCGTCCGGCTGGGCGGGGCAGGCGCAACAGCGGTTCATCGTGACGGCGGCGGCGATGCCGGCGAGTGCCCAGCGCGTCGCGGCGCGGCTGGACGCGGCGTCGGCCGCACTCGCCACCTACGCACGCCAGGTGCGGGAGATCCAGGACGACGCCGCGAGCCTGCAGACGACACGGCGGAACACCGCGGACGACATCGCGGCCAACGAGCGGGCGATCCGCGATGCCACCGTGGTGGCGTCCGGACCGGATGCGGTCGAGTCGGACCGTGCGCTCCTGCAGCAGCTGGAGCGCAGCGGCGAGTGGTTGGCAGCGCTGGACGCTCGGCTGACGGCGCAGTGGGACGAGCTCGTCGCCCGCCGAGCCGCAGCCGACCGAGCGGCAGCCTCCGCCCTCGAGGACCGGGCGGTGCTCGGCAAGCTGGTCTCCGCCACGGTCGTGTCCGCGATGAGTGACGGGCAGTTCCTCACCTGGCTCGGCACGCTCGACCCGGAGACCGTCGCCGCGCTCGGTGACGACGCACGGGTCGCCAAGCGGCTCGCCGGACTCGACCCTGCGCAGGTGGCCGGGTGGTGGCAGGCGATGTCGGGCGTCGACGGTGTGCCGTCCGCGGTCCAGCGGGCGTTCGTCGCGGCGATGCCGGCGGTCATCGGCACCCTGAACGGCGTCGCTTCCTGGGCGCGGGCACGGGCGAACACGACGGTGTTGGCTGATCGGCTCGCACACGCCCGCAAGCAGGTCCGCCACTGGCGCGGGCGGCACGACGCGGCCCGGAACCCGGCCGAAGCGGCGACGGCGCGGGAGCAGTTGCTCGTCTGGGAACGGCAGCGCGACGCCTACCGGAACATCCAGGACACCCTCGCCACGACACCGGTCTCGCTGGTGGCACTCGTCGACGACCGTCCCCCGCTCGCGCAGATCGTCGCGGGTGACCTCGACCGTGCCACGCACGTCAGCGTCATCGTGCCGGGCATGAACACCGCGACGTACCAGGACGGCACGGTGCAGGACTACGGAGCGATCGCCATCGGCATGCGTGCTGCGCAGGTTCGGGTGTCCGGTGCCCGCGCGGGCGACGTGGCCGTCCTGTCCTGGATCGGCTACCACCCGCCGATGGCCGACGACCCGTCGTTCCGGTCCGTCCTGGCGAACGACCGCGCGCGAGCGGGCGCCGAGCGACTCGTCGCCGACCTCGACGGGTTCCACGCGGCACGAGCGGCCGCCGGGCGGGACGCCGACCTGACCGTCATGGGGCACTCCTACGGCACGACCGTGGCGACGATCGCCCTGACGAAGACCCACGCCGACCACGTGGTGCTGCTCGGCTCGGCCGGAGTCACGGACGCCGTACCGAACGCGTCCGCGCTGCACGTGCCCGAGGGGCAGGTCTTCGCCAGCCAGGGCGCGAAGGACGGCTGGGCCGTCACCGGGCAGAACCTGTCCGGTCGGCGTGACCCGACCGAGTCCACGTGGGACGCGCACGCGTTCAGCTCCGAGACCGAGGGCCGTGGGTCGGACACCCTGCACGGCGTCACCCGCCACGGGCCGTACGACGGCGATGACGACGACGGCCGGTACTCCTACTTCGACAACGGGACCACCGCCCAGCACAACGCTGCACGAGCGGCGATGGGACACGGGGACGAGATCCCCGAGCGAGGCCGCCCCTTCGACCGGATGCGGCAGCAGACCAAGGACGACTGGCTCATGTACGGCTGGCAGACCGGGGGCACCGGTGACCCGACGCTCTGAACGGTCGTGGGCGGCACTCGCCGGAGCCCTGGTGGTCACCGCACTCCTGACCGGGTGCACCGGCCCCGCCCCGGACTCCCCGATGCAGAAGGACACGTCGATGAACGTCGAACAGTCGCACCAGGACGTCCTGGACATCTTCGCCGCCGTGCGCTCGGTCGTCGGGCAGGACGGCTGGGGCGACGACGAACCCGCGTGGTTCATCTGCGGCACCGGCGACCAGGAAGCCGCCCAGTACTCGTACTCGGCCGCACGCAGGCTCCCGCTCCCGGGCACGCCCGACCAGGTCGCCCAGCGCGTCACGAAGGCGCTCGCTGCGATCGGGTACGACGGAGCCCGCGTGCAGCACGACGACACGCTGACGCCCGAGCGCACCGTCGTCAGCTACCCGAACGGCTACCTCGGTGGGACGGCAGGGGACGGTTTCGCCGTCCTGTTCCAGGCGTACGAGTCCCATGCGGACGTGTCCATCTACGGGCACTGCGTCCCCGGCCGGGCCCCACGGTTCGGTGAGCCGCTCAACCCCCGCCCGACCGACCTGCCGTGACGTGCCCGAGCGAGCCCTCTGCGCCGTGCGCGCTTCAGCGCAGCTCGCGCCCGCCGCCCCACACGCGCTGCACCTCGAGCGACGGCGACAGCGCCACGAGGTCCGCGGCGAACCCCGGCGCCAGCCGACCCAGGCGGTCGCCGAGCCCCAGCGCGCCGGCCGGCACGCTCGTCAGCGCCGCCACAGCCTCAGGCAGGGTCCGCCCGGCGAGCGAGACCGCGTTGCGGAGCGCGACATCCTGCGTCAGTGTCGACCCCGCGATGGTCTCGGTCCCCGCGACGTGCGCGACACCGTCGGTCACCGTGACGTCGAGCGACCCGAGCCGGTACGAGCCGTCCGCAGCGCCGGCGGCACCCATCGCATCGGTGATCAGCGCCACCCGACCCGGCGTCGCCCGGAAGAGCGTGTCCGCCACGACCGGGTGCACGTGCACGGCGTCCAGGATGAGCTCGAGCGTCACGCGGTCGTCCGCCACGGCGGCGCCGATCGGGCCCGGCGCGCGGTGGTGCAGTCCGGGCATCGCGTTGCAGGCGTGGGTCAGGATCGTCGCGCCGGCGTCGAACGCGGCCCGCGCCTGGTCGTACGTGCCGACCGTGTGGCCGACGGCGACCGTGACGCCGGCATCGACGAAGCGGCGGACGGCGTCGAGCGCTCCGGGCAGCTCGGGCGCGATCGTGACCTGGCGGATGACACCCTCGCCCGCTTCGAGCAGGGCGTCGACCGCGGCGGGGGTCGGGTCGATCAGGAACGACTCGTTGTGGGCGCCCTTGTTGTGCGGGGACAGGAACGGCCCCTCCAGGTGCACACCGAGCACGAGCGGGTCGGTCGCCATCACGGCGCGGACGTGGGCCAGCGACGCCGCGAGCGCGGGGACCGGGTTCGCGACGAGCGACAGGACCGAGCGGGTCGTGCCGTGCGAACGGTGCATCGCGAGCGAACGGTCGAACGAGTCGTCCTCGTACGCCTCGGTCGCCCCGCCGTGCCCGTGCAGGTCCACGAAGCCGGGCGTCAGGACCGCGTCGCCCAGGTCGACGACCCGGTCGGCCACGGGGGCCTCGGGGCCGGAGCCGATCGCGTGGATCGTGTCGCCGACGACCAGGACCCAGCCGTCGGCCGTGGTGCCGGCCGCGTCGACGACGCGGGCTGCGCGGACCAGCGTGCGCTGGGCCTCCTGGCCGGTCTGGAGGCCCGTGGTGCTCATGCGGTCTCCTTGCGGAACGCGATCACGCCGCTCAGGGCGGCGATCACGATGAAGACGATGCCGACGACCGGGTGGCCGATGGAGATCCAGGTCGCGCCTGCGGCGACGACCAGGGCGACCTCGACGATGGTCTTGCCGACGATGTCGGTCTCGATCGGGGAGCGTGGCGACCGGAAGAAGTACCAGACGACCGCGGCGAACAGCGGAGCCCCGACCATGAACAGGTAGCCGGGGAGCGGGAGCTGCCACGACCAGTAGCCCCAGAAGGCCAGGGACAGCAGGCCGAACACCATCACGGCGATCCGCAGGACCATCCAGGCCTCGAACCGCCGTCGCGGCTGCCGGACGGCGGCCGGGTCGGGAACCGATTCCCAGTCGACGGGGGACTGCGGGGCGTTGGTCATGGTGCTGCCTACTTGAAGATGATGGTGCGGGCGCCGTCGAGCAGGACGCGGTCCTCCGCGATCCAGCGCACCGCCTGGGTGAGCGTGCGGGACTCCTCGTCCTGCCCGATGGACACCAGCTCGGCCGGTTCCTTGGTGTGGTCGACGCGGACGACGTTCTGCTCGATGATCGGGCCCTCGTCGAGATCGCTCGTCACGAAGTGCGCGGTCGCACCGATGAGCTTCACCCCGCGGGCATGCGCCTGCCGGTACGGGTTCGCGCCCTTGAAGCCGGGCAGGAACGAGTGGTGGATGTTCACGGCGCGGCCCTCGAGCGCTGCGCAGAGTTCGGGCGACAGGATCTGCATGTAGCGGGCGAGGACCACGAGCTCGATGTCGTGCTCCTCCACCGCCTGCAGCACGCGCCGCTCCATCTGCTCCTTCGACTCGGCGTCGGAGACCGGGCGGTGCTCGAACGGCACCGAGTAGAACGCGGCGAGCTCGGACAGGTCCGCATGGTTGGACAGCACGAGGGGGACCTCGATCGGCAGCTGTCCGCCGCGCTGCCGGTAGAGCAGGTCGTTCAGGCAGTGGCCCGCCTTCGACACGAGCACGAGGGTGCGCAGCGGACGCCCGACGACGTCGAGCTGGACGCGGGCGTCGTAGCGGGCGGCGACGGGGGCGAGCGCGGCCTCGAAGGCGGCGCGGTCCACCGGCGCCATCACCTGCAGGCGCATGAAGAAGGTGTTCGTGTCGGCGCTGGAGAACTGCTGCGACTCGGTGATGTTGCCCTGGGCGGCGACGATCGCTCCGGAGACGGCGTGCACGATCCCGGGCTGGTCGTCGCAGACGAGCGTCAGGGTCCAGTGCGTGGGGGTCGGGTCGGTCACCGGATCAGGGTACCGGCCGCGGGGGAGGTGCTTCGTGAGCAGGAATGGTCGAGTGCGCCGCGGCGACTCGACCGTTCCTGCTCACGAAGCGTCAGGCGGCGGGCGCAGCGGCGGTGCCGCGCCCGGCGTCGGCGTCCCGCAGGCGGCGGTCGGCCAGGGTCAGCACCGTCAGGAGCACCGCGACGCCGAGGATCACCCACGCCAGCACGTGCAGGTCCGGCGTCGTCGGGGCCTGGCCGAACACGCCACCGATGAGCGAGGACGCCGCGATCGCCCCGATGTACACCGCGGTGCGCGACAGCCCGGCCGCGGTGCCGATGTACTCCGCGGGGACGAGCCGGTACAGCGCCGCCTGGTTCGACACCGACGCCAGGGCCTGCGGCACCCCGAACAGCGCCGGGGTCAGGGCGAGCAGGACGACGGGCGACCCGGTGTGCAGGAAGAGCAGGAGCACACCGCCGACGATCGGTACCAGTGCGGCGACGACGAGCGGCCCGCGGATCGCGGTCTTGCGTGCGACCACGAACGAGGCCACGCCGGCGACGATCGCGGCCGGCAGCTGGATGTACCCGGCGACGTCGCTCGGGTAGCCCGCGACGTCCTGCACCCACTGCGAGAACCCGTAGGTCATCGTGTAGGCGAGCAGGTAGGTCAGGAACAGGCGGCCGTACGTGCGGGACAACGCGCCGTTCCGGGCGAGCAGCCGCACGTCGACGAACGGTCGCACGGCCCGCAGCTCCCACGCCACCAGGGCGCCGAGCAGCACGACGGCCACCGCGAGCAGCCACCACAGCCCGGCGGACAGGTCGAGCAGGAAGACGAGCAGCGCCGAGACGGTCCCGGTCATCAGCACCATGCCGAGCGGGTCGAGTGCCTGCAGCACCGGTAACTCCGCGTCGTCGCGCGGGCGCAGCCGGTCGGACGGCAGCCAGAGCGTCGCCACGACGATGCCGAACACCGCGAGCGGCATGTTCACCAGGAAGATCGCGTGCCAACCGAACGCGGCGATGAGTGCCCCGCCGAGCGGTGGGCCGGCGGCAGCGGACACGAGCGACGTGATCGACAGCGCCCCGAGCACGAGCGGCGGCGTCGGCTTCCCGATCCGGGCGGAGTGCTGCCGGAGCGTGGTGAGTGCCGCCGGGTACGCCGACGACGTCCCGATGCCGATGAGCACCCGGGCGAACACGGCGCCGCCGAACCCGGTCAGGACCTCGGGCACCACCCCGGCGATCCCGACGATGACGAGCCCGGTCAGGAACACCTTCTTCGGGCCGAACCGGTCGGCGAGCTTGCCCATCGTGGGCTGCGCGATCGCACTCGCCAGGTACAGGGCCGCGACGAGCCAGATCGCCTGCGCCGCACCGATGCCCAGGTCGCGGGAGATCGGGGTGAGGGCGACCGACACCATCGTGGTGTTGATCGGGTTGAGCAGGGGCCCGACGAGCACCGGGATGAGGAGCTTCGGGCCGAAGCCGCTGCCCGTGGTCGTGTCGGGGGTCGTGGTGGTGGACGTGAGCGCGCTTCTTCCGGTTGCAGGACTGGGCGAGGGGTGCGGGTCAGGGATCGACGATCGGCCCGAGCAGGTCCATCGCCCGCGCGACGACGCGGCGGTCCGCCTCGGGCAGGGTCGCGAGCCGCTCGGCGAGCTCGCGGTTCCGCGCGGCCCAGGCGGTCTGGCGCGCGTCCCGACCGGCCGCCGTCGCGCTGACGATCGCCCGCCGGCCGTCCGTCGGGTCGGCCTGCCGCTCGGCCAGGCCGAGGTCGACCAGGGCCTGGACGGTCGCGCCCATCGACTGCGGTCGGACACCCTCGGCTCGCGCCAGGTCGGCGATGGTGGCCGGCCCGTGCCGCAGCAGACGTCCGAGAGCGGCGGTCTGCGACGCCGTGACGTCGTCCGACTTCGAGGCCAGCAACGACCGCCGCAGTCGTCCGTGCATCGTCAGCACGGCGTCGGCCAGGTCGGTCGGGTCGGTCTCCGGTGCGTCGGTCACGCCCCGGAGGCTAGTCCGTCACCAGCCCGCCTTGCAAGTTTGCCTTCTGATGTTGCTCAGGGAACGGCGGACCCGTCGTCGCCCGCGTCCGGCTCGAGCAGCGGGAGCAGGGTCGCCGAGATCGGTTCCGCACCGTCGCCGAACCACGCGTTGCTCGCCCGGACGATCGGGTGGGCGCGTGCCAGCAGCGCCTCGCCCTGGTCGGTCAGCCGCATCCGGGAGGCCCGTCCCCGGCCCGGTGCGGCGCCCCGCTCCACGAGTCCCCGCGTCGAGAGCCCCCCGACGAGCGTCGTCATGCTCTGCGGTCGGACGCCGACCGCTCGCGCCAGGTCGGCCTGGCTGAGCTCGCCCGCTGCCGCGAGCTGGATGAGCGCCCCGAACTCCACGGGCGTCAACCCGAGCGGCGCCAGCTCGGCCGCGAGCCGCCGGGAGAGCGTCCGTGCGGCCCGGATCACCGTCCACGCCACGATGCCGTCGACGTCGTCGCTCGGGGCTGGGAGTTCCTGGGGCACTGGGCGATCGTACCGGCGTACGTTCTGGTATCAGGAAACTGATACCAGAACGGGTCAGTGGGACGAGGAGCAGACATGGGCGAGATCGTGGCGGTCACCGGCGTGACCGGGGACGTCGGGGGCAAGACCGCGGAGCTGCTGCGGGCGGCCGGGGTGACGGTGCGAGCCGTGGTCCGGCGGCCCGAACAGGTCGACGCGCTCCGGGCGCGGGGCATCGACGGACGCCTGGCCGACCTGGACGACGAGGATTCCCTCACCGCGGCGCTCGACGGGGTCGACCGGTTCTTCCTCGTGACGCCGGTCAGCCAGCGGCAGCGCGAGCAGGGCGACACCGGGGTCCGTGCGGCGCAGCGCGCCGGGGTCGGCCGGATCGTGCAGCTGTCGGGCGGGGACGCCGCCGAGCAGTCCCCGATGTCGTGGGCGAGCGCCGCCTGGCACATCGACCGTCTGGTGCGCGAGAGCGGGCTGGCGTGGACGATCCTGCACCCCTCGTCGTTCATGACGAACGTGCGGCCCTCGGCACCGGCGATCCGACGGGGGTGGTTCCCGCACACCACCGGCCGCGGGGTGATCGGCTGGATCGACACCGAGGACATCGCCCGGACCGCCGCCCGGGTGCTGACGGAGGACGGCCACGACGGCACCGAACCGGTGCTCACCGGGCCGGACCTGCTCGACGCGCGGGGTGTCGCCGCCGCGCTCGCCACCGGGCTCGGCCGACCCGTGCGCGCCCTGCACCTGCCGAGCCGGGTCTACGCCGGTGTGCTGCGCCTGAGCGGCGTGCCCGCGTGGCAGGCCGAGGGGCTCCGGCAGCAGTTCGGCCGGGTCGTCCGCCGCGGCCTCGACGGCGTCGACGTGATGAGCGACGACGTCCTGCGCATCACCGGCACCGCACCCCGGAGCCTGGCCGACTGGGCGCGAGCCCACAGCGACGACCTGCTGGGGTGACCCGCCGCACCGGAGGTGATCCGAGCCTCCAGGCCGTGGCCGTCAGCGCGACGTGAGCGTGACGACCAGGTGTTCCTGCACGTAGCCGAGCCAGTCGTAGACGTCGCGCAGGCCGACGCCCGCGTCGGCCTCGACCGAGCGCTCCTCGTCGTCGGCGTCCTCGATGCCCAGCCGGTCGGCGATCGTCAGCCGCAGGTCGGTGAGGGTGCGGAGCCACGCCTGCTCGTCCTCGGCGTCGAGCGAACCGTCGCGGGTGCCCGTCAGCCAGTCGTGCACGATCGAGGCGTTCGTCGTCTTCTGCGTGAGCAGGTCGGACTGCGTGTACTTCCGGAACTCCGCGCTCGCCGCGTCGTCACCGGGATAGGCGTCCGGGAACATCCGCTCGCTGAGCGGGTCGGTGGACAGGTCACCGCCGAGCACCTGCTGCAGCTGTTCGGTGAGCGAGGCGAGCAGGTCGCGCTCGCCGGAGGACAGGCCGAGGTGCACGCCGTCGGCGCGGCGGACGAACGGGATCACGCTTCGGGGGCCTTGTCGACGGTCGCCTGCAGCCCGTAGCCGTGCATGGACTGCACGTGGGCCTCCATCGACTCACGCGGGCCCGTCGCCACGATCGCCCGACCGTCGTCGTTCACCTGGTGCATGAGTCGCTCGGCCTGCTCGCGTGAGAACCCGAAGTGCCGCTGGAAGACGTAGGTGACGTACGACATCAGGTTCACCGGGTCGTCCCACACCACCGTGACCCACGGGGTGTCCGCCCGCGCACTGGTCCGTTCGTCCGTGGTGGTCCGTTCGTCCACGTCGGGCGAGAGCAGCGTCATGCATCCAGGGTGACACAGGGTGCGGTGGCTCGGTACGATCGTCAGGTCGCGACTGGCGTTGGATGGGTCACCATCGGGGAGCGACAAAGACACGGTGCGCGGCCGTACGCCTGGGCTGCACCGACCGACCGTCCGAGTGCGACCAGCTGGTCGTCCGCACACCGTAGGAGTCCCGTGTCCATTGCCGATCTGCCCCCGTTCGTCTCCGACTCGGCCGAGGTGGCCGAGCAGGCCGCCGCCCGCGCCGCGTTCAACGCCCCGCTCACCGAGGTCGACCCCGAGATCGCCGCCGTCCTGCAGCAGGAGCTCGGCCGCCAGCGCGACACCCTCGAGATGATCGCGTCCGAGAACTTCGTGCCGCGTGCCGTGCTCGAGTCGCAGGGTTCCGTGCTCACCAACAAGTACGCCGAGGGCTACCCGGGCAAGCGCTACTACGGCGGCTGCGAGTACGTCGACGTCGCCGAGCAGCTCGCCATCGACCGTGCCAAGGCGCTCTTCGGTGCCGAGTACGCGAACGTGCAGCCACACTCCGGCGCGACCGCGAACGCGGCCGTCCTGCACGCCATCGCCGCGGCCGGCGACACCATCCTCGGCCTCGAGCTCGCGCACGGTGGTCACCTGACCCACGGCATGAAGCTCAACTTCTCCGGCCGCATCTACAACGCTGTGGCGTACGGCGTCGACCCCGAGACGTTCGAGGTCGACTACGACGACATCCGCGCCAAGGCCATCGAGCACCAGCCGAAGGTCCTGATCGCCGGTTGGTCCGCCTACCCGCGCCAGCTCGACTTCGCGAAGTTCCGCGAGATCGCGGACGAGGTCGGCGCGAAGCTCTGGGTCGACATGGCGCACTTCGCCGGCCTCGTCGCCGCCGGTCTGCACCCGTCCCCGGTGCCGCACGCGCACGTCGTCTCGTCGACGGTCCACAAGACCCTCGGCGGCCCCCGCTCGGGCATCATCCTGTCGAACGACGAGACCCTGTTCAAGAAGCTGAACTCCGCGGTCTTCCCGGGCCAGCAGGGCGGCCCGCTCATGCACGTGATCGCCGCGAAGGCCACCGCGTTCCTGCTCGCCGGCACCCCGGAGTTCAAGGACCGCCAGGAGCGCACGATCCGCGGCGCCCAGGCGCTCGCCGCCCGTCTGACCGCGGACGACGCCAAGGCCGCGGGCATCGACGTGCTCACCGGCGGCACCGACGTGCACCTGGTGCTCGTCGACCTGCGCGCGTCCGAGGTCGACGGCAAGCAGGCCGAAGACCTGCTGCACGAGGTCGGCATCACCGTGAACCGCAACTCCGTGCCGTTCGACCCGCGCCCGCCGATGGTCACCTCGGGTGTCCGCATCGGCACCTCGGCGCTGGCGACCCGTGGCTTCGGCGACGCCGAGTTCACCGAGGTGGCCGACATCATCGCGCTGACCCTCATGCCGAACCCGGACGTCGCAGCGCTCTCGGCCCGCGTGAAGGTCCTGACCGACGCGTTCCCGCTCTACGCGTGAGCGGTTCGGTCAGCGCGGCGCTCCCGCGCGAGCTCTGGGCCGGTGAAGGGAGTGCCGTCCGCATCGACGGCACGGCCCTCGCCGCCCGGACGCTCGACGAACTCCGGGGCCGGATCGACCGCCTGCACGAGCACGGCATCCGTCCGGGCCTCGGCACGATCATGGTCGGCTCGAACCCCGGCTCGATGTCCTACGTCGCGGGCAAGCACCGCGACTCGGCGTCGATCGGGCTCGACTCGCACCGCATCGACCTGCCCGAGACGGCGTCCGCTGCCGACATCCGGGCTGCGATCCTGCAGATGAACGACGACCCCCGGGTCACCGCGTTCATCGTGCAGCTCCCGCTGCCGCAGGGCATCGACCCGACGCCGATGCTCGAGCTGATGGACCCGTCGAAGGACGCCGACGGCCTGCACCCGACGAACCTCGGCGAGCTGGTGCTCGCCGTGCCCGGTGGTGCCGGCACGATCGACGCACCGCTGCCGTGCACCCCGCGGGGCATCGTCGCGATGCTCGACGCGTACGAGATCCCGATCCGTGGTGCGCACGTCACGATCATCGGCCAGGGGCTGACCGTCGGACGGCCGCTCGGTCTGCTGCTCACGCGGCTCGAGGCGACCGCGACCCTGACGCACTCGCTGACCGCCGACGTCGCCGCGGAGTGCCGTCGCGCCGACATCATCGTCGCCGCGGCCGGGGTCGCCGGGCTCGTCAAGCCGGACTGGGTCCAGCCCGGTGCCGCCGTCATCGACGTGGGGATCACCCGCGTGGTCAACGAGGAGACCGGCAAGGCGAAGCTGCACGGCGACGTCGACCCCGCGGTCGCGTCGGTCGCGGGCTTCCTGTCGCCGACCCCCGGTGGTGTCGGGCCGATGACCCGCGCGATGCTCATGAAGAACGTCGTCGAGGCCGCCGAGCGCCAGCTGTCGTAGCACGGCGGTCGCGTGGCTCGCGCGCCGATGGTGTGCAGCAATGGTCGGGTGGCGTCATCGCACCCGACCATTGCTGCTCACGAAGTGCGCCCAGCCGGTGCTACGGTCGCGGCATGGGGGACGAACGACTGCAGACGACGCCGGTGATGCGAGCCCGGCCCGAGCCGTCGCAACTGACCAAGGACGCCCGGTGGCTGATCGTCATCGTGGCGATCTGCGTGCTGTTCCAGGCTCCCGGGTCGACCTGGGCGACGACCTTCGTGCACGCCGGCCAGGAGTACGCGTTCACGTCGGGCCCCTGGTCCGGATGGACGCTCGCGACGGTGGGGTTCGCGGTCGCCGGGTTCGTCGTCGCGATCGCCCGCCGAGGTGCAGCCCGGTTCGACGAGCACACCGTGATGGGCCTGACCCTGGCCGCCGTGCTCGGGACCACCGCCCTGGTGTGGTTGCTCATGCCGGCGCAGACCGCGTGGGTGGAGTGGGAGGTGGAGCACGGTCGGGCACACCCGTTCGTGCTCGGGAACGTCGTGGAACACGTCCGGTACGCGGACTCCCTCGGCTGAGTCGGCGGGCGCGCGGCGGTCGGGGCTGTCGGGGTGCTGCCGTTCTTTCGCGCTGAGCGACAGTCCACGGGCTGATCGCCGCGTGACCTGTCGCTGAGCGCGAAACGTCGAGCGGCCGAGCGGCTGAGCGCGAAACGTCGAGCGGCCGAGCGCCGTCAGTCGCGCCGGGCGCCCTGCGCGGCGTGCACCGTGAACACGTTCGGCTCGCGGTACCCGGCGTCGGCGAAGGCAGCGGTGACGGCGGCCGTGATCGCACCGCGCGACTCCTGGTCGACCAGCGCGATCGCCGCGCCGCCGAATCCACCCCCGGTCATGCGGGCACCGACGGCACCGTGCCCGACGGCGGTCGCGACGGCCAGGTCGAGCTCCGGCACGGAGATCTCGAAGTCGTCGCGCATCGACTCGTGCGACGCGACGAGCAGGGAACCGATCGCCCGGGGGCCCTGTTCGCGCAGTGTGCGGACGGTGTCGAGGACGCGCTGGTCCTCGGTCACGATGTGCCGGACCCGGCGGAAGGTCTCGTCGTCCAGGAGCTCCTGCGCACGAGGCAGGTCCTCGACGCTGACGTCACGCAGTGCCTCGACACCGAGCACCCGCGCACCCTGCTCGCACGAGGCCCGACGAGCCGCGTAGCCACCGGTTGCGTGGGCGTGCTCGACGCGGGTGTCGATCACCAGGACCTCGAGCCCGTTCGCCTCGAGCGCCAGGTCGACGACGGCGGTGTCGAGCGTGCGGCAGTCGAGGAACACGACGGCGTCCTGCTCGCCGAGCAGCGAGGCGGACTGGTCCATGATCCCGGTGGGGGCACCGACTGCGTGGTTCTCCGAGTACTGCCCGACGCGCGCCAGGGTCTTCCGGTCGAGGCCGAGTTCCCACAGGTCGTTGAAGGCCAGCGCGACACCGCACTCGATCGCCGCACTCGACGACAGGCCCGCACCGACCGGCACGTCGGACTCGATGAAGACGTCGAACCCGGTCTTGTCGCTCAGATCGGCACCGGCCTGCTCGCGCAGGGCCCAGGCGATGCCGAAGACGTACGCCGACCAGCCGTCCATGGCCTCGGGCGACAGGTCGTCCAGGGACAGCGCCACCGGGGCGCTCGTGGCGTCGAAGGCGGAGGCGACGCGGATCTCCCGGTCGTCGCGCTGCGCGATGGAGGCGGTGGTGCGACGGTCGATCGCGAAGGGCAGCACGTAGCCGTCGTTGTAGTCGGTGTGCTCACCGATCAGGTTGACGCGACCGGGGGCGGAGTACCGCACCGTCGGCTCGTACCCGTAGACCTGCTGGAACGTCATGCGCGCTCGACTCCCTGTCGGATGAACTCGGCCGCCTTCTCGGGCACGAGGTCCCCGATCCAGGCGCCCATGGCGGCTTCGCTGCCGGCCAGGAACTTCAACTTGTCCGCCGCACGTCGCGGCGAGGTGATCTGCAGCATCAGCCGCACGGTGTCGCGGGCGGTGTGCACCGGTGCCTGGTGCCACGCGGCGATGTACGGCGTCGGGTCGCCGTAGAGCGCATCGAGCCCACGCGTGAGCCGGAGGTGCATGTGCGCCAGCTCGTCCTTCTCGGCGTCGGTCAGACCGGCGAAGTCGGGGACGTGGCGGTGCGGCAGCATGTGGATCTCGATGGGCCAGCGCGCCGCGAACGGGACGAAGGCGGTGAAGTGCTCGCCAGCGAGGACGACCCGCTCGGAACCCCGCTCGTTCGCGAGGTGCTGCTCGAACAGGTCCGGACCGAACCGTTCGATGCTCGCGAGCAGGCGCTGGGTGCGCGGCGTGATGTACGGGTACGAGTAGATCTGCCCGTGCGGGTGGTGCAGCGTGACGCCGATCGCCTCGCCCCGGTTCTCGAAGGGGAACACCTGCTGGATGCCCGGCATCGCGGAGAGTGCGGCGGTGCGGTCGGCCCAGGCCTCGACGACGGTGCGGGCACGCGACTCGGAGATGGAGGCGAAGGACCCGGACGTCTCGGGCGAGAAGCACACGACCTCGCACCGGCCGACCGAGCGGAGCTGGCGGTTCAGGCCCACGTCGCTCAGGGACTCGAGCGACTCGGGGGCGTCGTCGGCTTCGAGCAGCGGGCCGAACGACGGCGAGCGGTTCTCGAACACGGCGACGTCGTAGCGGCTCGGGATCTCGGACGGGTTGGCCGGGCTCTGGGGCGCGAGCGGGTCCTGGTCGGCCGGCGGCAGGAACACCCGGTTCTGCCGGGACGCCGCGATCGACACCCACTCGCCCGTCAGGACGTCCTGCCGCATCCGCGCCGTCTCGGGCCGCGGGTCGAGCACGCGCTCGTCGATGCTGCGTTCTTGGGGCAGCGTCGAGTCGGCGTCGTCGAAGTAGAAGAGGTCGCGGCCGTCCGCGAGCTTCGTCACGCGCTTGGTGATCACCGGAACAGCCTAGCGCCCATCCGAAGCGTTGCGAAAGACATCGGAAGCAAGCGAAACTGTCCACATGACGGACGCCGACCTCTCCTTCCTCGCCGGCGCGCTGCCCGCGCCCCTCCGGCAGGACCGCATCGTCGCGATCGTCGACGGTGCCCCCGGCATGGTCCGGACGGCCGCGTTGGCCGCGTCCCTCGGCACCAGCGAGGTGACGGTCCGCCAGGACCTCGCCGTCCTCGACCAGGAGGCCCGGATCCGGCGGGTGCACGGAGGCGCGGTCCGCCTCGGGGCCGGGTCCACCGAGCGCCCCTTCGAGGAGACCGCCGTCGAGCACCAGGTGGCCAAGGCCGCCATCGGCCGTGCGGCCGCTGCGCTGGTCCGCCCGGGGGAGTGCGTCGTCCTCGACGTCGGCACCACGCCGGCCGCCGTCGCCGAGGCCCTCGTGGCGCGCACCGAGCTCACCGGCGTCACGGTCGTCACGAACTCCCTCACCACGGCGCTCGCGCTCGAGCGGGCCGTCCCGCGCTTCACCGTGATCGTCACCGGCGGCACCCTCCGGCCCCTGCAGCACTCGCTCGTCGCCCCCTTCAACGGCGCGGTCCTGCCGATGATCGCCGCGGACCTCGTGTTCCTCGGCGGGACCGGACTCGACGTCGACCACGGCCTGACGAACGTGAACCTGCCCGAGACCGAGGCCAAGCGGATGCTCGCGGCGACGGCCCGGCGTACGGTCGTGGTCGCGGACGGGTCGAAGTTCGGCCGGGCCCACATCGGGGTCGTCCGTGCGCTCGAGGACATCGACGTCGTCGTCACCGCCGAGGCCGACGCCGCCGCGGTCGCCACGATCCGGGCGGCCGGGGCCCAGGTGGTCGTCGCCGACGGCGAACAGCACACCGAACCAGCCGGAAGGAAGAACACCCCATGACCGCAGCACCCACGGGTGGCCAGTACCGCCTCCACCACGCCGGGCCCGACGGGGTCGTCGAAGCCGTGGTCACCGAGGTCGCCGCGGGCATCCGCGAACTCCGTGTCGCCGGCTTCGACATCACCGAGCCGTTCCCCGTGACCGAGCAGCCGCCGGGGGCGAACGGCATCGTCCTGGCGCCCTGGCCGAACCGCGTGGCCGGTGGTGTGTGGGAGCTCGACGGGAAGCGGCAGCAGCTCGACGTCTCGGAGCCCAAGTACGGCAACGCGTCGCACGGACTGCTCCGGTTCGCCCCGTACCGGGTGGTCTCGCAGACCGAGACGTCGATCCAGCAAGAAGCGACGATCCACCCGCAGCACGGGTGGCCCTTCACCCTCGAGACGCGCGTGCTGCACGAACTCGTCGACGACGGCATCCGTGTCACGCACGAGGTCACGAACCGCTCGGGCGTCCGCGCACCCTTCGCCGTCGGCGCCCACCCGTACCTGCGTGCCGGTGACACCCCCGCCGACGACCTGGTCGTCACGCTCGACGCCGCGACCGCCTTCACCGTCGACGAGCAGAAGGTCCCGAACGGTTCGGTGCCGGTCGAGGGCACGCCGTACGACCTGCGCCAGGGGCGACGTGCCGGGGACTCTGACCTCGACACCGCCTACACGGACGTCACCCCCGACGCCGACGGGATCCGCCGCACGACGATGCACGGGCCCGAGGGTGACGGGGTCGAGCTCTGGCAGGACGCCTCGTTCCCCTACGTGCAGGTCTTCACCTCGCGCGAGTACCCGCGGGGCCACGGGAAGGGCCTCGCCGTCGCGGTCGAACCGATGACGGCGCCCGCGAACGCCCTGAACTCGGGCGAGGGCCTGCGCTGGCTCGAGCCGGACGAGACCTGGACCGGTTCGTGGGGGATCCGTCGCGTCTGGTCCTGAGGACGCCGGTCGGCGTGCACCGCCGACACGAGGAAGGCCCCGCCGGGACTCCGGCGGGGCCTTCTGTGTTCGTGTCGGACGCCGGGCGTCAACCGCGGCGCATCCGGAGTGCCTCGACCGCGAGGGGCTCGGTCGCGTACCGGCCGACCTCGTGCGCCCACGCCGGGTCGTCGCCACGGAGCGCGATGAAGTCCTTGCGCTGCCGGCAGACGTAGCCGAGCACGGCGGTGGCCGTCGCGACCTCGATGAAGTCCTTGCGGATGTGGCGGGTCGTGACCTGGGCGTTTCGGCGGAGCGTGTCGAGCAGGAGCTCGTTGCTCATCGTCGTGTTGGTCGCTGCTGCGAGCTCGACGATGCGGCGCGCGTCACCGGTGGTGCTGGTCTGCGTGGCTTCGATGGGCTCGATCACGGTGTACCCCGTTCGTTCGTGGTGGTGCTGTGCTGCAGGATCCGGTGATCGGATCCGGGAACGACACTATCGGCGGCAGCCCAACAATCCGCTGAGGGCGGGCTGTGGTGGGCAGGGGATCTCCCATGAGCCCACTGGGGACGGGTTGTACCCCGTTCAGGAGCAGACGGCGCCGCTCAGACGCAGCGGGCGCTGCCGACGGGTGCGCCGAGGGCGTCGAGGGACTCGCTGACGCGGTCCGCCAGGTACTGGTAGCCGGCGTCGTTCGGGTGTCCGCCGTCGACGGCGGAGTACCCCGGGCTGTTGCTCGACGTGAACCACCTGCCGGCGAGGGCGTCGACGTAGGGGACACCTGCGGCGGCGGCACCCGCGGAGACCGATGCGGCGACACCGACGGTCGAGTTCGCCCACGGGAGCGGTGCTGACGGGCCGAGCGCAACGACGACGGCGTCCGGCCAGGTCTGCTGCGCCGTGCGGAGGGTCCGCTCCACCGTGGCGCGGAGGGTGTCGGCGTCGACGAGCCAGTCGTTCTGGCTGCCCTGCACGATCACGAGCTGGGGGTCGAACGAGGCGTGCCGCTCGAGGCGTGGCCCGTACGTGTAGTGCGACGAACCGGTCCGACCGGTGTCGACGTAGCCCGTGCCCGGGTACCCGTCGATCTTGGCCGTCCACCCACGGTCCTCGCTGAGGTCCTGCGCCCAACCGCGGAGTCCGCTGGCCGAGCCCCGACCCGAGGTGTACGAGTCACCCACGATCAGGACGCGTGACCCGGGCTCGATCGCCGCAGCGACGCGATCGGCCGAGACGCCGGGGGCAGCGACGGCCGAGGCCGAGGTCGACGAGGACACCGGCTGGCAGGCACTCGAGACGCTCGGCAGGATCAGCAGGAGTCCGGAGACCCCGAGTGCCATCGCGCCGAGGGCGAGTGCCGGCACCAGCTTCCGGCGGCGTCGGCGCATCGTCGCCGGGCCGGTGGGGGTGCCCGGCCGCTCGCGCTGCGATCGTCGGCCCATCCGTCGCATTCTAGACAAGAGGCCAGACCGGAGCTGTGAAGACAGGCCGGAAGGTGTGGGCCCCGTGGGGCTCGAACCCACGACCCTCGGATTAAAAGTCCGGTGCTCTACCAACTGAGCTAGAGGCCCTCACCCGCAAGGCTAGCGGGTGAGGGCCTCCAGGAAGGAACCGTCGGTCCGGGTCAGCCCCGGCGTCCGGTGAGCGTCCGCAGCAGCCACGCGATGACCGCGATGATCAGCAGCACGATGCCGACGTAGAGCAGGAACTTGAGGCTCGCAGCGAAACCGCCGACGAACAGCAGGATGACTGCGATCACAGCCAGGATGATGAGCAGGGCGTTCATGGAAGATCCTCTCCTTCACGTGCAGGGAGGAGCGCCTCCCTGCCGCAACACGGTACGCGTGGCGCAGCCGTTGCGTTCTGGGCGAACGGGACGCGGGCGTGTCACCGGCCGCGCCTACACTGCTGCGGTGCCTCGCGATCACCACCGTCCCGTCCACTTCACCGACGCCGAGTTCGCCGCCATCCAGGGCGGTGAGGACCCGGCGCTCGTGAACCGTGTCGCGCACGAGACCGCGAACGCCCTGCTGCACCGGGTGCGCGAGGACCCGGACCCGGCCGTGGTCGAGCGGCTCGTCACGTACACCGACGTGCACGGCATCGACGCCATCGCGGAACTGTGGGCACGGGTCGGAGCACACACCCTGCCGGGGGCGCTCTGGCGGGTGTACCTGGTGCGCATCGTCATCCGGCAGAACCCGGAGGAGATCGCGTACCTGTTCGAGCGTGGCACGGCGCAGATCGGCACGATCGACCAGGCGGTCGCGGGTGCCGAGGAACCGACGGGCCCGGCGGAGATCCTGACGCTCGCCGACCGCATCCTGCACGGCCTGTACACGGGCGACCTCGCGGTGGCGCTCGACCGCGGGGCGTCGTTCTGCCGTCTGACCGCCGCCGGCGCGACCGCCGTGGCGGACGAGTCGGACCTGGTGGCGTCCGAGCGTGCAAGCGAACTCACGACGCGGGCGCTCCGCCTGACGGAGCTGGCGGCCGACCTGACCGAAGCGGCGGCGCTCTGGCGCCGCGACAGCCTGGACTGAGCGAGCGGCGGGACGGACCCGCACCGGGCCTCCAGGCCGAAGTCCGCAGCAGAAAACCCGGACACGGCGGCGTCCGGGCATGAAAAGACCGGGCCGCAGAAGCGCCTCTCGGCGCGAGGCCGCTCGAAGCGGCGAATTTTGGAGCCCGGGGCTTGCTGCGGCCCGGCGAGACCCAGTCTACGAGACGTCGGCTGATCCCTCGACCCTGTTCACTCATGGTGGACAGAACCGGCCCCGGGCGTGCCCGCGCGCACCCCTGTGCAGGCCCGCCGCGCCCATCCCGCCGAGAAAACCCGACCCCCATCCAATCCACAGCGGGGACCGCACCGAATCATCTGCGTGACGGACGGAATGCCCGTCACGAAGCGAGAGGCCCGGTGTGACCCGGACCGGCACCGCCGGTCAATTCCCTGTGGGTCACGCCGGCCCCTCGTCTCGACCGCCCATGCGGAAGCTTCGTGCTACCCGCCTGGTCAACGAAAGCAACCGAGAGGAGGGAAACCTGCAATGCTTGCCCTCGTGGATAGCGACACCGAACGCTGGAGCTCGTCAGAGCCAGCTCAGGCATCGCCGGACGACCTCCTCGCCCAGGTCGCCGCCGGTGACCAAGCCGCCTTCGCGGACCTCTACGACGCACTCTCCGGTCGGGTCCTCGGTCTGATCACGCGCCTCCTCCGGGACCGCGCGCAGTCGGAAGAGGTCACGCAGGAGGTCTTCCTGGAGGTCTGGCAGCAGGCCACCCGCTTCGACCGGAAGCGCGGGACGGCCGCCAGCTGGGTCCTCACCATGGCCCACCGCCGAGCGGTCGACCGGGTCCGTGCCTCGCAGTCGTCGCACGACCGCGACACCAAGATCGGCATCCGCGACCTCGAGGCCGGTTTCGACCAGGTCTCCGAGTCTGTCGAGATCCGCATCGAGCACGAGCGTGTCGGCCGAGCGCTGGCGAAGCTCACCGAGTTCCAGCGGCAGGCCGTGCAACTCGCGTACTACGGCGGCTACTCGCACAGCGAGATGGCCGAACACCTCGGTGTCCCCATCGGCACCGTCAAGACCCGTCTCCGTGACGGGATGATCCGACTCCGAGACGAGATGGGGGTGACCTCATGACCGAACGCCACGACGACCCCGCACTGATGACGGGTTCCCACGCACTCGACGCGCTGTCCGACGACGAGCGCGCGCTCCTCGAGGACGCCCTCCGGACGTCCCCCGAGCTGCAGGCCGAGAACGACTCGCTGCGCGAGACCGCGCTGCAGCTCGCCTACGCCGTCGCACCGATCGAGCCCCCCGCGTCGCTGAAGGCGTCGCTGCTGGCCCGGATCGCGACGACCCCCCAGGCCGCGCCCCTCGCCGACACGACGGTCGACCAGGCCCCGGTCGCCGAGACCACCTCCGTCCAGGAGGCCCGTCCCGAGCCCGCCAGGCACGTCGCCTCGATCGCCGACGGCCCCACCGCCGGTGGCCGGGCTTCCTCCGAGGCTCGCCGCCGCTGGTTCCAGCGTCCGGCGGTCATGCTGACGGCCGCAGCCGCCGTCGCCGCGGTCTTCTTCGGCGGACTCGGCGTCGGGTCGATCTTCGACCCGAACGGCTCCGGCACCGGCACCACGCAGGCCTCGAGCGGCCTCGACCGCATCTACGCCGCCTCGGACTTCCAGCGCACGACGACCAAGGTCGCGGGCGGCGGTTCGGCGACGGTCGTGTGGTCGAACGACCTCGGCAAGTCCGCGGTGATCCTCGACGGTGTCGAGCAGGCGCCGAAGGGCAAGACGTACGAGCTCTGGTACATCGGCTCCGAGGAGCAGGGCGGCACCATCAAGTCGGCCGGCCTGGTCGACGGTGCGGCCGACGGCGTGCACTCCGCCGTGCTCAAGGGCGCGATGTCCGAGGGTGCGACGATCGGCATGACGGTCGAGCCCGAGGGCGGTTCCGAGCAGCCGACCACCTCGCCGATCATGGCGGTCCCCACCACCACGGCCTGACGCATTCCGGAAGGTGCCCGTGCAGTCGATGCGCGGGCACCTTTCGTCGTTCCACGAGTCGATCGACGCGCGGACTGTCGGAACATGCGCACGCAACGTCTGCGTGCGCATCGAGCGACGAACCACGAGTCGATCGACGCGTGGATCGTCGGAACATGCGCACGTCCCGCGGGTCGCCGTCGCACCCGGCGCAACCACGAAGGCCCGGTGCGCGTCCGTGGCGGACGTGCACCGGGCCTCCAGGCCGTCCGTCAGCGCGACGGACGGATGCCGATCAACCGAAGCGGCCCGAGACGTAGTCCTCGGTGGCCTGCACGGACGGGTTCGAGAACATCGTCGCGGTGTCGTCGAACTCGATGAGCTTGCCGGGGGCGCCGGTGCCGGCGATGTTGAAGAACGCCGTCTTGTCGCTGACGCGCGACGCCTGCTGCATGTTGTGGGTCACGATCACGATCGTGAACTCCTTCTTGAGCTCCTCGATCAGGTCCTCGATGGCGAGGGTCGAGATCGGGTCGAGGGCCGAGCAGGGCTCGTCCATCAGGAGCACGTCCGGCTCGACCGCGATCGCGCGGGCGATGCAGAGACGCTGCTGCTGCCCACCGGACAGGCCCATGCCGGGCTTGTCGAGGCGGTCCTTGACCTCGTTCCACAGGTTCGCACCCTGCAGCGAGCGCTCGACGATGTCGTCGGCCTCGGAGCGGGAGACGCGCTTGTTGTTGAGCTTCACGCCCGCCAGCACGTTGTCGCGGATCGACATCGTGGGGAACGGGTTCGGACGCTGGAAGACCATGCCGACCTGACGACGGACGAGCACGGGGTCGACGCCGGCGCCGTACAGGTCGTCGCCGTCGATCTTGACCGAGCCCTCGACCCATGCGCCGGGGATGACCTCGTGCATGCGGTTCAGGGTGCGGAGGAAGGTGGACTTGCCGCAGCCCGACGGGCCGATGAAGGCCGTGACGGTGCGGGGCTCGATGGTGATGTCGACACCCTCGACCGCCTTGAACTTCGAGTAGTAGACGTTGAGGCCGTCGACCTCGATGCGCTTGGACACGTTGATCCTTCTGGGTGGGTGGTGTCGCTGGTTCCGCGGGGGCGGAGGGTCAGCGGCTGAGCTTGGGGGCGAAGAGGCGGGTGATGAACCGGGCGAGCAGGTTGAGCAGCATCACGATCAGGATGAGCACCAGAGCCGCGGTCCAGGCCCGGTCGACGAACGGCACCGGGTTGGCGCCCTGCTGCGAGTACTGCGTGTACGCGTACACCGGCAGGGTCATCATCGGGTCACGGAACAGGTTGTAGTTCATGCTCGCGGTGAAGCCGGCCGTGACGAGCAGCGGGGCGGTCTCACCGATGACGCGGGCGATCGAGAGCATCACGCCGGTGGTGATGCCGGCGAGGCTGGTGGGGAGCACGACCTTGAGGATCGTGAGGTACTTCGGCACCCCGAGGGCGTACGAGGCCTCGCGGAGTTCCATCGGGACGATCTTCAGCACCTCTTCGGTGGAGCGCACGACGATCGGGATCATCAGCACCGACAGGGCGACGGAGCCGACCAGGCCGAAGCGGGCACCCGGGCCGAGGAACAGCGCGAAGAGCGCGTAGGCGAACAGACCGGCGACGATCGACGGGATGCCCGTCATGACGTCGACGAAGAACGTGATGCCCTTCGCCAGCGCGCCGCGACCGTACTCGACCAGGTAGATCGAGGTGAGCAGGCCGATCGGCACCGAGATGAGCGCCGCGAACAGCGTGATCTCGAGCGTGCCGATCAGGGCGTGGACCGCGCCGCCGCCCTCGGAGATGACCCCGCGCATCGAGTACGAGAAGAAGTTCGCGTCGAAGCGGGCGACGCCCTTGGCGATGACCGTCCAGAGCAGCGACACCAGCGGCAGGACCGCGATGACGAACGCCGTGATGACGAGCGAGGTGACCAGGCGGTCGACCGCCTTGCGGCCACCCTCGACGATGCGCGAGATGACGACGATGAGGACGTCGAACAGGACCGTGCCGAGGAAGATCGCGGCGACGACGTTGAAGTCCTTGACGGCGCCACCCGCGTTGAGCAGGGCGAAGACCAGGACGAGGGCGACCCAGCTGCCGACGAGCAGCAGCCACGGGACGGAGGCGTGCAGCTTGCCGTTGGCGTAGACGTTGCCGGCGGTGCCGGTCTGACGGAGCGCGAGGGACATCGGGTGCGACCTCTCAGCTGACTCGGCTGCGGACGATGTACCGCGCGAGCATGTTGATGACCAGGGTGATGACGAAGAGGATCAGACCCGAGGCGATGAGCGCGTTCAGGGCCGTACCGGATGCCTCGGCGAACTGCAGAGCGATGTTCGCGGCGATCGTCGAGGGGTTCTGCGACGTCAGCATCTGGAACGTGACGTTCGTCGAGACCGACAGCACCAGTGCGATCGCCATCGTCTCGCCGAGAGCACGACCGAGGCCGAGCATGATCGCGGAGACGATGCCGGACTTCGCGAACGGCAGGACCGACAGGCGGATCATCTCCCAGCGGGTCGCGCCGAGGGCCAGGGCCGCTTCCTCGTTGAGGGTCGGGGCCTGCAGGAAGATCTCACGCATGACCGCGGTCATGATCGGGATCGCCATGACGGCGAGGACGATCGACGCCGTCAGGATCGTGCGACCGGTGCCGGACACCTGGCCGGAGAACAGCGGGAACCAGCCGATGTACTCGTTCAGGAACACGTAGAACGGCTTCACCAGGGGCGCCAGCACGGCGATGCCCCAGAGGCCGTAGACGACCGACGGCACCGCGGCCAGCAGGTCGATCACGTAGCCGAGGACCGGCGCGAGTCGACGCGGCGCGAAGTGCGAGATGAAGAGGGCGATCCCGAGGGACAGCGGCACGGCGATCACGAGCGCGATGAGCGCGGACCAGACGGTGCCGAAGACCAGGGGGCCGACGAAGTCCCAGAAGTTCGTGGCCTTGCCCGGCAGCTCGCCGACCTTGGCGGAGAAGGCCGGGATGCTCTGCCAGACGAGGAACGCGGCGACGAGCACGAGCACGAAGAGGATGAGGCCGCCGGCGATGACCGAGGCGGCGGAGAAGACGCGGTCGCCGACACGGACGACGGGCTTCGGCTTGGTCGGGGTGACGGTGGCCCCTGGCTGGGCCGGTGCGGTCGTCATGGGGTACTCCTGTCGGAGGAACGCCGGGGGAGGCGACGGGTTCTGGGGTGGTGGTGCGCGTCCGGGTGGGGTCCTGGACGGCTGAGTGCCCGGACGCCGGTCGAGTGGGTGGGACCGGCGTCCGGGCGCTCAGGGGGCCTTACTTGATGGAAGCGACCGCGTCCTTGGCCTTCGACGCAAGGTCGGAGGAGAGGGCGGCCGACTTGGCCTCCTTGGCAGCGGCGTCCTGAGCGGCGCTCGAGACGACGTAGTCGAGGTAGCCCTTCACGAGCTCGGCCTTGTCGGCGTCCTTGTACTCCTGGCACGCGATGGCGTAGGAGACGAGGACCAGCGGCCAGGCGCCGTCAGCGGTGTCCTTGCGGTCGATGTCGATCGCGAGGTCGTTGTCCTCACGGCCGGTCGCGATCTTCGAGTCGGCGACGACCTGCGCGGCACCGTCGGCCGAGATCTCGGTCGCCTTGTCGCCGACCATCAGCTTCGCGCGGTCGAGGTCGCCCGCACCGGAGTCGTCGATGTAGGTGATGGCGTTGGTGGCGTTGCCCATCGCGGAGGCGACACCGGAGGTGCCCTTCGCGCTGTCACCGACCGAGTACGGGAAGGTCTGGCTGGGCTCTTCGGTCCAGACGTCAGAAGCGTTCGCGGAGACGTACTCCGAGAAGTTCTGCGTGGTGCCCGAGTCGTCCGAGCGGTGGACGACCGTGATGTCGGCGTCCGGCAGCTTCGCGTCCTTGTTCAGGTCGGCGATCTCGGAGTCGTCCCACTTGGTGATCTTGCCCGAGAAGATGCCCGCGATGGTCTTCGCGTCGAGGGTCAGGTCGCTGACGCCGTCGACCTTGTACGCGATGGCGATCGGGGAGATGTAGACGGGGATGTCGATGCCCTTGGTGTCCGCCTTGCAGGACTCGAACTTGCCCGAGAGCTCCTCGTCCTTCAGCGCGGCGTCGGAGCCGGCGAAGTCCGCGGCACCCGACATGAAGTTCTCGCGGCCGGCGCCCGAGCCGTCCGGGGTGTAGTTCACGGTGACGCCCGAGGCCTCGTTCTGGAAACCGGCGGCCCAGGTGGCCTGCGCGGTCTGCTGTGCCGACGAGCCGGAGCCGGTCAGGGTGCCGGAGAGCTTCGAGTAGTCGCTGCCGCTGGAGGAGGAGGACTCGGTGCTGCCCGCGTCCTCGTTCGCCGCGCACGAGGAGAGCACGACTGCGCCGGCGATCGCGATTGCTGCGATCGAACCGATTCGCTTGATGTTCACAGGGGTCCCTTCGGGAATGGAATGCAGTGGGACCACTGCGGTCCCTGGGCCGGTGCCGACCCGGGAGCGACTGTAGGGACGCGAGGTGACCGCAATCACCCCCGCTGGTGAACGGAAGGTGAACGAGGGGTTGTCGACGTCGGGGCGGCGTGCGCCGCTCCCGCGCAGGGAGCAGGATCGGGGGCACTGTGCGCTCGTTCGGAAGATGCGCACGCATGGTCGCGGACGGGCGGTCGGGAGGCCCGGATCGCGTTCCCGGGCGCGGCGCGGCCCCGTCGCGTGGCCGGGTGCCGGGCTCGTCGGCTGCGGTCCGGCGGCGCTGCGGTCCGGCGGTGCTGCGGTCCGCCGGCGCTGCGGTCCGGCGGTGGGCGGCTACGCCGGGATCGTGTTGCGGTGCGTCTCGACCGCGACGAGTGTGTCCCCGGCGATGTGCATGACGGAGAAGTCCCCGACGGACAGCATCGCGGCGCGGCGCAGGTCGAAGCGGCCGGAGTCGTCGGCGGTCGCGGTGGCGATCCTGGCGATGATGTCGGGCAGCACCGGACCGTGCGAGCACAACACGGCGGTCTTGCCCTTGTCGAGCCGACGCCGGACGACGCCCTTGACGTCGGCGGCGCCGCGGTCGTGGGCGTCCTGGCTGATGTCGGCGGTGCTCGAGACCCCGAGCTTCGTCGCGGCGGAGAGCGGCTCGACGGTCGCGAGGCACCGCGCCGCCGTGCTGCTCACGATCTTCTTCGGGCCGAACGCCGCGACCGGTGCCGCGGCGGCCTTGGCCTGTGAACGGCCGACGGGCAGCAGCGGACGGGTGGCGTCGGGGCCGTCCCAGTCCGAGCCGGGCACCGTCTTCGCGTGGCGCAGGGTGATCAGGGCGAACGTGCGGTGCTGTCCGGCGGCGGCGCGTTCGGCGAACCGGTCGAGGATCGCGACGTCCCGCTCGTACGTCAGGCGGTTGCGGGCATCGTCGATCGTGACCCACTCGAGCGCGGCGACCTCGTGGTTCGGCACGAATGCCCCGGCGCGGGCGTACTCCTTGGCCGAGACCCGGGCCGCCCAGTAGTGCACGACCTTGTCGCGGCCGTTCGGCAGCACGTACTCGGCGGTGCCGAGCGGTGCGCCGAGGTGGACGCGGTACCCGGTCTCCTCGTCGATCTCGCGCACGGCGGTCGTCGGGACGGCCTCGCCCGGGTCCACCTTGCCCTTGGGCAGGGAGACGTCCTTGTGGTGGTCGCGGTGGATGAGCAGCACGAGGGGTGTGCCGTCCTGTTCGCGCCAGACGACCGCACCCGCAGCGACGACGGGGCCCGAGGGACCGCCGCTCACCGAGTCGAGCGCTTCCGGGCCGAGATCTTCCGCATGGTCACATTCTGCACGTCCTCGAGCGGACGGCCCGCATCGTCCGTGGAGTGCCGTGTCCACTCGCCGTCGGACTCCAGGTGCCACGAGCTGGCGGTGTCGGCCATCGCCAGGTCGAACATCTCCTGCACCTCGTTGATGTGGTCCGGGGCGACCAGCCGCACGAGCGCCTCGACGCGTCGGTCGAGGTTGCGGTGCATCATGTCGGCGCTGCCGATGAACACCGCGGGGTCGCCGTCGTTGTGGAACGCGAACGCGCGGGAGTGCTCGAGGTAGCGCCCGACGATGCTCCGCACCCGGATGGTGTCGCTGACGCCTTCCATGCCCGGCTTGAGCGAGCAGATGCCGCGCACCCACACGTCGATCGGCACCCCGGCCTGGCTCGCCAGGTACAGCGCGTCGATGATCTGCTCGTCGACCATCGAGTTGACCTTGATCCGGATGCCCGAGGGCTTGCCGGCGCGGGCGTTGGCGGCCTCGGTCTGGATGCGCTTGAGCAGGCCCTTCCGCAGGTGCAGCGGTGCCACGAGCAGGCGCTTGAACTTCTTCTCGATGGCGTAGCCGGACAGCTCGTTGAACAGGCGGGTGAGGTCCTTGCCCACGGTGTCGTCCGAGGTGAAGAGCCCCATGTCCTCGTAGATGCGCGAGGTCTTCGGGTTGTAGTTGCCCGTGCCGATGTGGCTGTAGTGCTTGAGCGTCCCGCCCTCTTGCCGGATGACGAGCACCAGCTTCGAGTGCGTCTTCAGTCCCACCAGGCCGTAGACGACGTGCACGCCGGCCTTCTCGAGCTTCCGGGCCCAGGTGATGTTGTTCTGCTCGTCGAAGCGGGCCTTGATCTCGACCAGGGCGAGGACCTGCTTGCCGGCGGCCGCGGCGTCGATGAGCGCTTCGACGATGGGGCTGTCGCCGGAGGTGCGGTACAGGGTCTGCTTGATCGCCAGGACGTTCGGGTCGGCCGCGGCCTGCTCGAGGAACGCCTGCACGCTCGTGGCGAAGGACTCGTAGGGGTGGTGGACCAGGACGTCGTTCGCCTTGATCGCGCGGAACAGGTCGGGCTTCGTGTTCGGCTCACCCGGCTGGAACTGCACCGGGGTGGTCGGCACGTGCTTCGGGTAGTGCAGGTCCGGACGGTTGATCTTGGAGATCTCGAACAGTCCGCCGAGGTCGAGCGGCGACGGCAGCCGGAAGACCTCTTCCTCGGTGATGTCGAGTTCACGCACGAGCAGGTCGAGGGTCACCGGGTCCATGTCCTCGGTGATCTCGAGGCGGATCGGCGGACCGAACCGACGTCGCAGGAGCTCGCGCTCGAGGGCCTGGATGAGGTTCTCGGCCTCGTCCTCCTCGATCTCGACGTCCTCGTTGCGGGTGACCCGGAACACGTGGTGCTCGAGGACCTCCATCCCCGGGAACAGGTCGTCGAGGTGGTTCGCGATGAGGTCTTCGAGCGGGATGAAGCGCATCCGGCCGGAGTTGTCGTCGGGGAGCTTGATGAAGCGGGAGAAGTTCTGCGGCACCTTGAGGCGCGCGAACTCCTGGCGCTGCGACTTCGGGTTGCGGACCCGCACCGCCAGGTTGAGCGAGAGCCCGGAGATGTAGGGGAACGGGTGCGCCGGGTCGACGGCCAGGGGCATGAGCACCGGGAAGATCTGCTCGTTGAAGTACTCCCGCATCCGCTGCCGGTCGGCTTCGTCGAGGTCGGACCAGTGCTCGATGTGGATGCCCGCGGCGTCGAGGTCGGGCTTGAGCGACCCGATGAACGCCTGGGCGTGCCGGTCCTGCAGCTCGTGGGCCTTCTTCGCGATGTCGCGCAGGACGTCGCTGGGGGCACGGCCGACGTTGGTCGGGACGGCGATGCCGGTGTCGATGCGGCGCTTCAGGCCGGCGACGCGGACCATGAAGAACTCGTCGAGGTTGGACGCGAAGATCGCCAGGAAGTTCGCTCGCTCCAGCAGGGGCTGCGTGCGGTCTTCGCCCAGCTCGAGCACGCGCTGGTTGAACCGAAGCCAGCTCAGCTCGCGGTCGAAGTAGCGGTCCGTCGGCAGCGACTCGTGCTCGATCTCGACGACCTCGTCGAAGTCGTCGAGGTCGGGTGCGACGGATTCGCCGTCGAGCTGCGGTTCGGTGTCCATCCCCACATCCTGCCACCCGGCCCCTGCCACCGGAGGGGCCTCGGTGGACGCTGTGGAAACCGGCGGTGAACCGTTCGGTTGTGCAGGAACGGCCGCGACGGACCGAGGTGCTGCGCTCAGCGCGCGAAGACCTGCACGAACGCGCCCCACTGCGCCGGCGCCCGCTGCTCGAGCCACGCGCAGAACTCGGGGTAGGCGGCATCGATGGACAGGACACTGATCACCCCGCGCTGGCCGTGCACCTTGACGTCCAGGCCGCCGAAGCGGTTCGTCGTGGGCCGGATGTGCTTGATGGCCGCGGGGTCGACGGTCCGGGCGGCACGGAACATCGGCGTGACGACCAGCTGCGAGTCGTACGCCTCGACCCGGCGCCGCTTCTGCCCGACGCCCAGGTAGACGAACAGCAGCCCGAACAGCCCGATGCCGAGACCGCCGGGGAGCATCCCGATCGCCTCGGGGTCGTCGAGCAGGGCGAGTGCGGCCAGCAGGAAGAACCCGCCGACCACGATGAAGACGATCCCGATGATCCGGAGCAGCAGGTAGTTCCACCGGCGAGCGCGGACGGTGAAGAGCACGCCGTACGCCTCGTCCCCGACGACCGTCGACGGGGGTCGCTTCCGGTCGCTCTGGCGGACGAGTGCGGTGACGACGGCGGGGATGGCGACCATCGCGGCCATCGCGAGGAACACCGGAGACGGGTTGAAGTTCACCGGTCTGCCCCCGACCGTGCGTCCGGACGTCGTCGTTCGATGGGCGATCCGCCCTGGTCCCCCTGGATCATGGGCGAAGCGTATCAGTGACCTGAGGGTTGCTCCGGTGCCGCGTACTGCACGTCGATCGCGTGCTGCGTGAACCCCGACCGCCGGTACAGCGCCAGCGCCGGCTCGTTGTCCCCCTCGACGTACAGTGCGGCGGCGGTCAGGCCGCGGCCGCGCAGCCGAGCGGTGCCCGCACGCATGAGCACACCGCCGAGCCGCTGCCCCTGCAGGTCGGGCCGCACGGCGACGGCGTAGAACTCGCCGATGCCGTCCTCGACCTTGAGCCAGCACGAGCCGGCGAGCTGCCCGGAGGCGTCGCGGAGCAGCAGCAGGTCCTCGCCGGAGAACCAGTCGTCGGCCTCGCGGGCGTGCAGGTCGTCGAGCGTCATCCGCCCCTGCTCGGGGTGGTGGGCGAAGGCGGCGGCATTCAGCGCGAGCCAGTCGGTCTCGTCGTCGGTGCCGGGGCGGAACGCCGACAGCGAGTAGCCGTCGGGCAGCGCCACGTCGGCGGCAACGTCCACATCGGAGTCGGCGACGGGGGCCCGGAGCTGCAGCAGCGTGCGGACCGCGCGCCAGCCGAACCGGTCGGCCAGCGCTCGCGCTGCCGGGTGGTCCCCGTGCGCCCACGCGAGCCGCGGAGCGGTCCCGCCGCCCAGCGCGAGTGCCTGCGTCACCAGGGCCGTGCCGATGCCCTGGCCACGGGCCTCCTGGGCGACGACGAGTTCCAGCTCGCCGTCACGGACCACGGCGACCCCGTGGTCGACGGTCAGGACGGTCGCGCGCCCGGCTCGGACGTCCACCAGGGTCTGGTCGGAGAACGGGGGAGCCTCGCCGGGGGCGACGTAGCTGTCGAGGTCGGGCAGCACTACTGCCCCATCAGGCGCTCGGCCTCGTCGTCGTAGACGTTGAAGCGGTACCCGACGTTGCGGACGGTGCCGATGAGCGACTCGAGGTCGCCGAGCTTGGCGCGCAGTCGTCGGACGTGCACGTCGACCGTGCGGGTGCCACCGAAGTAGTCGTACCCCCAGACCTCGCTGAGCAGCTGCTCGCGGGTGAAGACGCGTGACGGGTGGGTGGCGAAGAAGCGCAGGAGCTCGAACTCCTTGAACGTCAGGTCGAGCGGCCGGCCGCGCACCTTGGCGGAGTAGCTGGCCTCGTCGATGACGACACCGGACGCCTGGATCTTCGAGCTCGTCTGGCCCTTCGCCGCACGACCGGCCGACAGTCGGATGCGGGCGTCGATCTCGGCCGGGCCCGCGCTCTCGAGTACGACGTCGTCGACGTTCCAGTCGCTGTTGACGGCGGTCAGTCCGCCCTCGGTGACGACGAGCACGATCGGCGTGGTCGACCCCGACGAGGCGAGGATCTTGCACAGGGCCTTCGCGCTGACCAGGTCGGTGCGGGCGTCGACGAACATCAGGTCGCTCTGCGGGGCGTTGACCAGCTGTGCGGCCTCGGCCGGCACGTGGCGGATCCGGTGGCTCAGGAGGCCCAGGCTCGGCAGGACGTCTCCGGGCGCGGTCGAGGTGAGTACCAGGAGCTGTGCCACAGGACCTCCGGAGGTGGATGACGTCGTGGAGACATCCTAGTGATGCTCGGGAAGGACTCATCCGGCCGGACGGATTGCGCGTCATCCCGCACCGCTCGGCGCGAGCACCGCACCGCACGGCGCGTGCGCTCCGCACGTCCCTGCCATGATGGAGCGCGTGACCGAGCCCGTGCACCCCACCGACCAGCGTCGCCTGCGGCTGACGTCCGTCCTGCCGGTCTGGGTGCTGGCGGTCGTCGGGGCCGTGCTCGTGCTGACCGTGGCCGAGCGCGACGCGTTCGCGTGGCTGCTGCTCGTCTTCGTCGCCTGCGTGATGGTCAGCTTCGTGCTGCAGCTCATCACCGCCACGAAGGACGGTCTGGTCGAACGGATCAGCATCGCGTCGTCCGGGGCGTTCGTCGTGGTCCTCGTCACCGCGGTGGTGCTCCTGGCGCGTTGAGCCGAGCCGCGTAGACTCCGAGCATGGATTCGCTGCTTGCGCTCGAGCTCTTCTACGTCGGCCTCCTCGGCCTGGCGTCGCTCGCGATCGCGTTCATCTCGGTGGTCGTCGTCGTGAAGCTGTTCAAGGGCCAGCGTTGATCGAGCTGCCCGAGGGCCTCGCCCCCGAACTGGTCCCGCTGTCGTGGCTGGTCGGCGTGTGGGAAGGCACCGGTGTGGTCGAGTACCCGGTCGGTGACGACGACGAGGTCCGGAACTACGAGTTCGGCCAGCGCGTCAGCTTCAGCCACGACGGCCTGCCGTACCTGAACTACTCGTCGACCACCTGGCTGCTCGACGACGACCACACCCCGCTCGCCGCCGAGATGGGCTACTGGCGGATCGACCGTCCCACCGAGCCCGGCGACCGCGGCCCCGCGATGCTCCTGGGTGACGGGCCCACGCCCTTCAGCACGGTGGAGAGCGTCGAGGCGCTCCGCAACACCACGGACGGCTTCGACGTCGAGGCCGCGATCATCCACCCGACGGGCGTCAACGAGCTCTACGTCGGCCGTGTGCTGAAGGGCCGGATCGACCTGTCGACCGACGCCGTGCTGCGCTCGCCGAACGCGAAGGACTACTCCGCCGCGACCCGCCTGTACGGGCTGGTCGAGGGCAAGCTCTTCTGGGCGTGGGACATCGCCGCGCTCGGTCGCGAACTCACCTCGCACGCCTCGGGGCAGCTCGCGAAGGTCGACTGATGTCGGTGTTCGCCGCGCGTGACGGCTTCGTCGCGGCCGACTCGGTCGCCGCGCACTTCGGCAACCCGATCGGGGAGCAGCGCCTGCTGACCCGGGGGCGTGCCGTCGTCGAGCTCGGACTCGGTGTCGTCACCATCACCGGACCGGATCGGCTGTCGTGGCTCAACTCGATCACCTCGCAGCAGCTCACCGGGTTGCCGACCGGCGTCAGCACCGAGACACTCGTCCTCGACCAGGCCGGACGCGTCGAGCACGCGGCCCGCGTCGTCGACGACGGTGCGACGGTCTGGCTGCTCACCGAGCGCGCTGACGCTGCACCGCTCGCCGGGTGGCTCGACTCGATGCGCTTCATGCTCCGGGTCGAGGTCGCCGACCGCTCCGACGACTTCGTGACCCTCGGCTGGTTCGGGGCGGACGCCCCGTTCGCGTCCGTCGAACTGCCGGAACCGCCCGTCGCCGAGTGGGTCGACCCGTGGGGCGCCGTCACGCCGGGCGGATGGGGCTACGCCGACCAGGAGGCCCACCCCGGCTCCGACTGGACCCTCCGCATCGCCGTGGTCACCCCCGGCACCGCGGCCGCGATCGCCGCGCCGGACGTGCCCGTCGCGGGGCTGCTCGCGTACGAGGCGCTGCGGATCGCCGCCTGGCGCCCGACCCTGTCCGACGTCGACGAGCGGACGATCCCGCACGAGCTCGACTGGCTGCGTTCCGCCGTGCACCTGTCGAAGGGCTGCTACCGCGGTCAGGAGACCGTCGCCAAGGTCCACAACCTCGGGCACCCGCCGCGTCGGGCCGTGCTGCTGCACCTCGACGGGTCCGACGGCGTCCTGCCGGCGCCCGGCACCCCCGTGCTGCTCGACGACAAGCCCGTCGGTCGGCTCTCGGCCTCGGCGATCCACCACGAGCTCGGTCCGATCGGGCTCGCGGTGGTGAAGCGCTCCCTCGACCCCACCGTGACCCTGCGGCTCGAGGCCGACGACGTCGTGGTGACCGCGGCGCAGGAGACCATCGTCCCGCCCGAGGCCGGTGCGACGGCGAACGTCCCGCGCCTGCCCCGGCTCGGAGCCGTCAAGCGCTCGTAGAGCTCCCCGCTGGTGTCAGGCGGGCTCGACGGCCGACCACGGGACGCTGAGCTCACCGAGCCGCCAGCGCGTCACCCCGTGCAGCACCGGCCAGCCGCGGTCACGCATCCCGCGCACCGTGGCGATCCACCGCTGCCGGGGCCCGTACGTGCCGAGCGGAGCCGCGACCGCCCACGACAGGTCGAGGTCGCCCAGGAACGCGTGCACCCGCTCCCCGGGCACGTTGCGGTGGATCAGGGCCTTCGGTAGCCGCTCGGCGACGATCGAGGGCACGTCGAGCCCGGCGAGCCGGAGCGACACCGTGAAGGTCCGCGGTGCGACGTCGTCGAGTGTCACCCACGATGCGACCCGACCGACCTCGTTGCAGGTCCCCTCGACGAGCGCACCGCCGGGCTGCAGCCGGTCCTGCATGATCCGCCACGACCCGACCACCGCGGACTCGTCGTACTGCCGCAGCACGTTGAAGGCCCGGATGACGGCGGGCCGACGCTGCCCGGGCGTCGGCGTCTCGAAGCCCCCCAGACGGAACGTCACACCGTCGCGCGTCCCGGCGTTCGCGAGCGCGACCCGCGAGGGCTCGATCTCGATGCCCGTCACCTCGACGTCGGGTCGGACGGCCGCCAGCCGGTCGCGCAGCTCGAGGGTGGTGGTCGGTGAGGCCCCGTAGCCGACGTCGGCGACGAGCGGGTCGTCCGTCCGGCGCAGCACCGGCAGGGTCGCGATCCACCGGTCGACGCGGCGGAGCCGGTTGTACCCGGTCGTCCCGCGCGTCACGTTCCCGATGGGCATGCGTCAAGGGTACGGGGCCGGTACCGCTCGGTAGACTCGGAGGCATGACCTCCACGCTCGTCCTGCTCCGTCACGGCAACAGTGACTGGAACCAGAAGAACCTGTTCACCGGTTGGGTCGACGTCCGGCTCAGCGAGCTGGGCGAGAAGGAGGCGAAGCGCGCCGGCGACCTCATCGCCGAGTCCGGCATCGTCCCCGACGTCCTGTACACCTCGCTCCTGACCCGTGCGATCCAGACGGCGGACATCGCGCTGCTGCAGGCCGACCTGGCCTGGCTGCCGGTGAAGCGCGACTGGCGCCTCAACGAGCGCCACTACGGCGACCTGCAGGGCAAGGACAAGGCCCAGACCCTGGCCGAGTACGGCGAGCAGCAGTTCATGGAGTGGCGCCGTTCGTTCGACGTCCCGCCGCCCCCCATCGCCGACGACGCCGAGTGGTCGCAGTTCGGTGACCGTCGCTACGCCGAGCTCGGCGACCGGCTGCCCCGCACCGAGTCGCTCAAGCTCGTGATCGACCGTCTGCTGCCGTACTGGGAGTCCGACATCACGAAGGACCTCGCCGCCGGCAAGACCGTGCTGGTGACGGCCCACGGCAACTCGCTGCGTGCGCTCGTGAAGCACCTCGACGGCATCTCCGACGACGACATCGCCGGCCTGAACATCCCGACGGGCATCCCGCTGGTGTACGAGCTCGACGACGACTTCACGCCGACGAAGCCCGCGTACTACCTGGATCCCGAGGCCGCCGCAGCCGGCGCCGCCGCCGTGGCCGCCCAGGGCGCCAAGAAGTAGCACCCACGCAGAACGCCCCGTCCGGTATCGGGCGGGGCGTTCTGCGTGTGCGGGGCTTCGCGAGGGCGACAGTGGGCCGCCGACGTTCCGCCGACTCCTGTCGCTCTGCCAGGAGGAACGGATCGCCCCGTCGACGACCTGTCGCTTCGACAGCGTGGTCGGCCCGACGAGCCGTGGCTGGTCAGACGAAGTGCGACGCGATCTCCTGCACCAGGGCGCCGACGTCGTAGGGCTTCGTCGTGTCGACCCGGATCACCGGGACGCCGGGCAGTCCGACGGGACGGGCGTCGTCGCCGTGCTCGTCCCAGAAGGCCAGCACGTCGGCCAGGTCCCCGTGCACCTCGTGCCGCACCGGCACGGTGCCCGGTTCGTACCGGTCGCGCAGCCGATCTTCGGCGGTGGTGCGGTCCGTGTCGCACCACACCTCGACGGCGCGAGGCGAACCGGCGGACGCGAGCCCGGCCTCCAGGAGGTCGCGGTCACGGGACGGCAGCCAGACGGAGTCGAGGACGACCCCGTTCTCGACGGCCCGCGCCATGGACCACATCGTGTCCATCGCGATGCCGCCGAGCGGCCGCGAGGCGATCATCGGGCCGACGACGTCGGCGAGGGGCTCCTTGATGCGGTCCTTCGACAGGAAGGGGCAACCGAGCACCTCGGCGAGTGCCGTGCCGATGCTGCTCTTGCCGGAACCGGGCATGCCGTTGACGATGATCGCGACCTGGGCCATGCCACGATCCTCGCAGACCGATCGGGCCGGGTCAGACCGATCGGGTCGGGTCAGACCGCCGCAGTCGAGGTGGACGCGCCGGTCCAGTCGCCGGTCGCCAGGTACTCGACCTTCTTGGCGATCGAGACCGCGTGGTCGGCGAAGCGCTCGTGGTAGCGGGAGGCCAGGGTGGCGTCGACGGTGTCGATCGGCCCGCCCTTCCAGGCCTCGCCGAGCACGAAGTCGAAGACGCTGGCGTGCAGCTCGTCGACGGCGTCGTCCTCGTCGCGGATCTCGGCCGACAGCGCGATGTCCTCGGTGGCGAGCAGTCGCGTGAGCTTCTGCGCCATCGCGACGTCGTGCCGGCCCATCTCCTTGAACGTGCTGCGGAGGCCCTTCGGCACGACCTTCTCGGGGAAGCGCTGGCGGGCGAGCTGCGCGATGTGCTCGGCCATGTCGCCCATGCGCTCGAGCGAGGAGCTGACGCGCAGGGCCGTGACGACGACGCGCAGGTCGCGGGCGACCGGGGCCTGGCGAGCGAGGATGTCGATCGCGATCTCGTCGAGGCTGTTCGCAGCGAGGTCGATCTTCTCGTCGTCGGCGATCACCTCTTCGGCGAGGGCGACGTCGGAGTCGCTGAAGGCCTGCGTGGCTCGGGTGATGGCGGACTCGACGAGCCCGGCGATCTCGGTCAGTCGCTCCTGGACGTCCTGGAGTTCCTGCTGGAAGACTTCGCGCATGGGGGAGTACCTCTCTCTGCGTACCGGACGAGTGTCGTCAGCCCAGGTGAACGAACGGTGACGCGGGGCTGAACGCTTCGCGTTCTGGCCTTCCGCAGACGGTGAACGGTACCGGAACCCCGCATGACCATCCCTACACTGGCGGCATGGACAACGCGTGGCTCGTGCCACTGTCGATGCTCCTCGGCGGGGTCTTCGGCGCGGGCGTCGTGGTGCTGATCATCACCGCCGAGCGGACGGCACGTGCTGCCGACGTGGCGGAGCGGACCCTGCCGGACGGCGTCGCAGCGGTCATCGCGACGATGCACAACCCGGCGGTCGTCATCGACCCGTCGAACACCGTCGTCGCGGCATCCCCCCAGGCCCTCACGGCGGGGCTCGTCGTGCGCCGGCGCCTGGTGCACCACGAACTGCTCGAGCTCATCGACCGGGTGCGCAAGAGCGGGGAGATGGGGTCGGAGGACCTCGAGCTGCCCCGCGGCCGCCACGGGGAGCTCATCGGCTACCTCAGCTTCCGTGCCGCCCAACTCGGCAACCGGTACGTCCTGCTCACGGCGGACGACCTGACCGAGAGCCGGCGCATCGACGAGGTCCGCCGCGACTTCGTCGCCAACATCTCGCACGAGCTGAAGACGCCGATCGGCGCCATCGGCCTGCTGTCCGAGACCCTCGTCCTCGCCGCCGACGACCCCGTGCACGTGAAGAAGTTCGCCGCGCAGCTCATCACCGAGTCCGAGCGGCTCGGGGCGCTGACGAAGGACATCATCGAGTTGTCCAGGCTGCAGTCGGTCGACGCCCTCGAGAACAGCGAGGAGACCGGCATCGACAAGATCGTGCAGGCCGCGATCGACGCGAACGAGGTCGTCGCCCGCGCACGCTCGATCGAGATCATCCGCGCCAAGAAGTCGAAGCTGCGGGTGATGGGCGACCGCGGGCTGCTGCAGGTCGCGGTGTCGAACCTCATCGCCAACGCGGTGAAGTACTCGCCGGACAACACCCGCGTGGGTGTGGGCGTCCGGTCCTCGAAGGGCTTCGTCGAGATCGCGATCACCGACCAGGGCGTCGGCATCCCCGAGGCCGACCTCGACCGCGTCTTCGAACGGTTCTACCGTGTCGATCCCGCACGGTCGCGCGCCACCGGGGGCACCGGCCTCGGGCTCGCGATCGTCAAGCACGTCGTCAGCAACCACGGTGGTGACGTGCGCGTCTGGTCGCAGCCCGGCAAGGGCTCGACCTTCACCATCCGTCTGCCCGAGGCAGATCCCGAACTGACCACAGCACTCGAAGAGCAACTGGAAGAGCAGCCATCGTGACCAAGATCCTCATCGTCGACGACGAGCCGGCCCTGAGCGAGCCCCTGGAGTTCCTGCTGCAGCGTGAGGGGTACGAGACCTCCGTCGCTGCCGACGGCGTGACCGCGCTGTCGAAGTTCGACGCGGAGAACCCCGACCTGGTGCTCCTCGACCTCATGCTGCCGGGCCTGAGCGGCACCGAGGTGTGCCGGCAGATCCGGACCCGGTCGAACGCGCCGATCATCATGCTGACCGCGAAGGACTCGGAGGTGGACATCGTCGTCGGGCTCGAGCTCGGCGCCGACGACTACGTGACGAAGCCGTACTCGACCCGGGAGCTCCTGGCCCGGATCCGTGCCGTGCTCCGTCGCCGCACCGAGGACGACCCGGCGGACAGCGGCATCCTGCAGGTCGGCGGCATCCGGATGGACGTCGAGCGGCACACGGTGTCGGTCGACGGGTCCGAGACCCCGATGCCGCTCAAGGAGTTCGAGCTCCTCGAGCTGCTGCTCCGGAACGCCGGCCGTGTGCTGACCCGCGGGCAGCTCATCGACCGGGTGTGGGGTTCCGACTACTTCGGTGACACCAAGACCCTCGACGTGCACATCAAGCGCATCCGCTCGAAGATCGAGCGGGTCCCGTCGACCCCCGAGATCCTGGTGACGGTCCGCGGTCTCGGGTACCGCATCGAGGCCTGAGACGGACGGACAGGAGGCCCGGTGCGAGTCCCTGGGACTCGCGCCGGGCCTCCTGTGCGAACGGTCCGGGCGCGGTGTCAGCCGCGCCCGTCGGCGTCAGTTGGTGCCGTTGTCGCCCTCGGACGAATCCGTCTGCGAGTCCGTCGGCTGCGTGCCGGGCACGGCCTCGCCGGTCGACTGTGCGCCGCTCTCGGACGGGGACGTCGAGGTGGGCGTCGGGGTCGGGCTCGGCGCGAGGGTCTGGTACTCCTCCTGCGAGCTCGTCAGCACCGGCACGTTGGCCGAGGTGCCCTCAGCGTCGGGGTAGCTGAAGTAGACCTTCACGAGCGATCCGGGCTTCGCGTCCGCGTTGTCGAACACGATCGGCTCGGCGTCACCGGCGGTGGTGCCCTGCGTGGTGTCGCCCTCTTGCACGCTCGACTCGTCGTCGCTGCCGGCACCCGCGGCCATGGCGAGGTCGACGTGGGTGTTCGCCGGCACGTCGACGGTCTGGGTGTCGCCGCCGATCTCGATCGAGACGGTGTAGTCGTCCTGGTCGTCGTTGTTCACGAGCGTGCCGATGAAGCGGGCGCTCTCACCGTCGTCCGAGATCAGGAGGGCGTTCCGCACGTCGACCTTGCCGGTCGAGACGTCCACGCCGTCGGTGATCTGCTTGATGTCGACGGTGTGGGCCGGCGACATGAACTCGCACCCGGTGGCGCCGAGCGCGATGGTTGCCGCAACGGCGACGGACACGAGTACCCGAGGTCGCAAGAGATTCCTCCGTAAGTCACGATGGAGACCGGGCGGTCCCCGCGCCCATCCTAGCGATCACCGGGAGGGGTGAGCGTTGAGGGTCCCCTTACCGGAACGGCCCTTGTGGTAAACTGGATGTCTGGGAACGGAGCCTGATACATGCAATTCGAGGTCGGCGAGACCGTCGTCTACCCCCATCACGGGGCGGCAACCATCTCTGAAGTCAAGACTCGCGTCATCAAGGGCGAGGAAAAGGTCTACCTGAAACTGCGGGTGACGCAGGGTGACCTGACGATCGAGGTCCCGGCGGACAACGTCGACCTGGTCGGTGTCCGCGACGTGATCGGCAAGGAAGGACTCGACAAGGTGTTCGAGGTCCTCCGGGCGCCGTTCACGGAAGAGCCCACCAACTGGTCACGCCGCTACAAGGCGAACCTCGAGAAGCTCGCTTCCGGTGACGTCATCAAGGTGTCCGAGGTCGTCCGCGACCTCTGGCGGCGCGATCAGGACCGCGGGCTCTCCGCGGGTGAGAAGCGGATGCTGGCCAAGGCCCGGCAGATCCTCATCTCCGAGCTCGCGCTGGCCGAGAAGACCGACGAGGACAAGGCATCGACCGTCCTCGACGAGGTCCTGGCTTCCTGAGCCTGACGACAGCGCACTGAACACGACAGCACGAACGACGACCGCACGGTTCCCCGAAGGGGTGGACCGGGCGGTCGTCGTCGTTGCGGCCGGCTCCGGCACCCGGCTCGGCATCGGGACCGCGAAGGCGTTCGTGCCCGTGGCCGGTGCGCTGATGCTCGCGCGGGCGCTCGAACCCCTGTTCGCGCTGCCGTCGCCGACGCTCGTCGTCGTGGTCGCACCCGCGTCGCACCTGGACGAGTGCCGGCAGGTGGTCAGTTCCGTCGCGGGTGCCGCGGTCGCGTACACGGCCGTCGTCCCAGGAGGCGCGGATCGCCACGGGTCGGTCGAGGCCGGCCTGGCCGTCCTGCCGGACTCCGTCACCACGGTGCTCGTGCACGACGCAGCGCGGTGCCTCACGCCGGCGGCACAGTTCTCGCGGGTGTTCGACGCCGTCGCCGCCGGGGACGGTGCGGGCGTCGTGCCGGCGCTCCCCGTCACGGACACGGTGAAGCGGGTCGACGGTGACGTCGTCGTCGAGACCGTCGACCGTGCGGCGCTCGTCGGGGTGCAGACGCCACAGGGCTTCCCGCTCGCGGCACTGCGGCGGGCGTACGCGGTGTCGTCGCAGTCCGAGACGGACGACGCCGGGGTGTTCCAGGCCGTCGGCGGCACCGTCCGGTTCGTGCCGGGTGATGCCGACGCCTTCAAGATCACGACGCCGTGGGACCTCGGCCGGGCCGAGTCGATCGTGCGGGCGCGGACAGAAGTGGCCGGTGGTGCGGGGACGGCCGACGCCGTCGTGGCGGTCCGACTCGGGCTCGGGGTCGACGTGCACGCCTTCGACGACGCCTCACCCTGCCGCGTGGGGCTGCTCGACTTCCCCGGCGAACCCGGCCTCTCCGGCCACAGCGACGGCGACGCGGTGGCGCACGCGGTGTGCGACGCCCTGCTCTCCGCCGGGGGCCTCGGCGACATCGGCGGACGCTTCGGCACCGCCGACCCGCAGTACGCCGGCGCCACGGGCGACGTGTTCGTCCGCGGCGCGGTCGCGCTGCTCGCCGACGCCGGGCTCGTGCCGGTGTCCGTCACCGTGCAGGTCATCGGCAACCGGCCGCGCATCGGTCGTCGCCGCGACGAGATGCAGGACGCCCTGTCCGCGGTCGTCGGTGCGCCCGTCGCCGTGTCCGGCACGACGACCGACGGGCTCGGGTTCACCGGCCGTGGCGAGGGGCTCGCGGCGATCGCCACGGCACTCGTGCGTCCCTCCTGAAACCGCGGCCCTGCGCCGATTAGGGTTGAGGCGTGACCGTTCGCCTCTACGACTCCCGCGCCGCAGCCGTCGTCGACCTCGTGCCCCTGGTCGACGGACACGTGAGCGTCTACGTCTGTGGTCCGACGGTGCAGTCGTCGCCGCACATCGGGCACCTGCGGTCCGCGCTCGTCTACGACATCTGGCGTCGGTGGCTCACCCACCGCGGGTACCGGGTGACCCTGGTGCGCAACGTCACCGACATCGACGACAAGGTCCTCGACCTGGCTGCAGGCACGGACGAGGAGTGGTTCGCCCGCGCCTACCGGGTCGAGCTCGAGTTCACGGCCGCGTACAACGCCCTCGGCATCCTGCCCCCGACCTACGAGCCCCGCGCCACCGCGAGCGTGCCGCAGATGCACGAGATCATCCAGCGCCTCATCGACCGCGGGCACGCCTACGCCGCCGACGACGGCTCGGGTGACGTCTACTTCGACACCGGCAGCTGGGCCGACTACGGGGTGCTCACCCGGCAGCGGCGCGAGGACATGGTCGAGGCCGCCGACGCCGATCCGCGTGGCAAGCGCGACGCCCGTGACTTCGCGCTCTGGAAGGGTGCGAAGCCCGGCGAGCCCTCGACCGCCAACTGGGACTCCCCGTGGGGCGCCGGCCGCCCGGGCTGGCACATCGAGTGCTCGGCGATGTCCCGCCGGTACCTCGGCCCCGCGTTCGACATCCACGGCGGCGGGCTCGACCTGCGCTTCCCGCACCACGAGAACGAGCTCGCGCAGTCCACGGCCGCCGGGGACCCGTTCGCGTCGTACTGGCTGCACAACGGCCTGGTGACGGTCGAGGGCCAGAAGATGTCGAAGTCGCTCGGCAACTCGATCTTCGCGGCGGACTTCCTCAGATCCGCCCGTCCCGCCGTGGTGCGCTACTTCCTCGGTGCCGCCCACTACCGCTCGTCGATCGACCACCACGAGGGGTCCCTGACCGAGGCCGAGGCGGCGTACGACCGCATCGCCGGGTTCCTCGAGCGCGCCGAGACCCGGCTCGAGGGTGTCCACCTCGCCGACGCCCCGGCCGTGCCCGAGGCCTTCGCCGCGGCCATGGACGACGACCTCTCCGTGCCCCAGGCCCTGGCCGTGCTGCACGAGACCGTGCGCACCGGCAACGCTGCCCTGGACGCCGACGATGCGGAAACGCTCGGGACCGCGTACCATCAGGTGGCTGCGATGGTGGAGGTGCTCGGCATCGACCCGCGAGCCGCCCACTGGTCGGGCGGCGGCCACGACACCTCGGCAGGCCCGCTCGCCGCCCTCGTCGAACGCCTCGTGCAGGAGCGCGCGGACGCCAGGGCAGCACGGGACTTCACCGCGGCCGACCGCGTGCGCGACGACCTCGCCGCCGCGGGCATCACGATCGAGGACACGCCGTCCGGAACACGCTGGAGCATCGCCTGAACACGGCAGTGCCGAACAGGAGCTACGCATGAAGAACGTCTCGGGAAGCAAGAAGGGTCGGCCCGGCGCCGTCCGCACCGGTCGCAAGGGCAACAAGCAGGTCGGTTCCGGCGGACAGGGCGCCCAGGCGCTCGAGGGTCGCAAGCCGACCCCGAAGGCCGAGGACCGCCCGTACCACCCCGCCGGCAAGCGCAAGGCCGCGAAGGACCGCTTCGAGGCGGCCAAGGGCCGGCACGGTTCCTCGAGCACCCCGCAGGGTCGCACGGGCCGTCCGCCGGCACGCAAGACCGACGACTCCGAGCTGGTGACCGGGCGCAACTCCGTGCTCGAGGCCCTGCGGACGAAGACCCCGTCGTCGACGCTCTACATCGCGTCGCGCATCGAGGTCGACGACCGCGTGAAGGAGATCCTCGCGCTCGCCAACCACCGCGGTGTGCCGATCATCGAGCTCATGCGTCCCGAGCTCGACCGCATCACCGGACACGACAGCGTGCACCAGGGTGTCGCCCTCAAGGTGCCGGCGTACCAGTACGCCGTGTCCGAGGACATCGTCGAGCAGGCGTTCTCGCGCGACCAGGTCCCGCTGCTCGTCGCACTCGACGGCATCACCGACCCCCGCAACCTCGGCGCGATCATCCGCTCGACCGCGGCCTTCGGCGGACACGGCGTCATCGTGCCGCAGCGTCGTTCGGTCGGCGTGACGGCGTCGGCGTGGAAGACCTCGGCCGGTGCCGCGGCACGCACGCCCGTCGCGATGGCCCCGAACCTCACACAGACCCTGAAGTCGCTCAAGTCGATGGGCCTGTTCGTCCTCGGCCTGGACGGCGACGGTGACGTGGAGCTCGACGGCCTCGAGCTCGCGGACCGCCCGATCGTGATCGTCGTCGGTTCCGAGGGCAAGGGCCTGTCGCGCCTGGTCACCGAGACCTGCGACGCCATCGTGTCGATCCCGATCTCGAGCGCCACCGAGTCCCTGAACGCCGGCATCGCCGCGAGCGTCACCCTGTGGGAGGTCGCGCGGCGCCGTCGCACCGCGTAGCCCCAGCACTTCGTGTGCAGGAATGGTCGCCTCCCCGAGCGGGAGGCGACCATTCCTGCTCACGGTGCGAGGCGGGGTTGGGCGTGACGGCCTGGAGGCCCGGCGCCGGTCCCCGGGACCCGGGCCGGGCCTCCAGGCGGTCGCGTTGCCGACCCCCGAACGGTCAGGACACGTCGGCCGGCGGAGACGGTCAGACCGTGGCGCGCCAGTCGTCGACGTCGTCGGACTCGTCGGCCTCGTCGTCGTCGTCCAGCACCGGGATCGGCACGGTGATCGACGAGGTCGGCGGGTTGATGAGCAGGCGCTCGTCGCGACGGTGTCGGAGCACGTCGTTGATGTAGGCGGTGGTGGCCTCGGGCAGGGAGACGGAACGTTCCTCTTGCTGGGACATGAACCAGCGGTGCTCGAGCAGCTCGTGGAACACCTCGGCGGGTTCGAGTCGGCCGCGCAGGTCACGGGGGATCGAGCGGACGACGGGCTCGAAGACCCGTGAGACCCACTCGTGCGCCACCATCTCCTCGTCGAGCTCGTCACGGCCGTTGCGGGCGCGGTACGAGTCGAGGTCGTTGAGCAGGCGCCGCGCCTGGTTCTCGCCGGCGTCGAGCCCGGTGAGGCGCAGCAGTCGGCGCTGGTGGTGCCCGGCGTCGACGACCTTCGGCTGGATCCGGACCTGCGAGCCGCCCTCGGTCGTGTGGATCGAGAGTTCTTCGATGTCGAAGCCGAGCTCGTTCAGGCGCTCGACGCGGTCGTTGATGCGCCAGCGTTCCTTGATGTCGAACTGCTCGGTACCGGTGAGCTCGGTCCAGAGCGTCCGGTACTGGGCGACGATGCGGTTCGACACGTCCACGGGGTCGGCGTTCTCGTCCAGTCGACCGCCGGCCTCGAGGTCGAGCAGCTCGCCGGCGATGTTCACCCGGGCGACCTCGAGGTCGTTCTCGCGCTGACCGTTCGACAGCCCGCCGGGGTAGAGCTTGCCGGTCTCGGCGTCGACCAGGTACGCGGCGAAGGCGCCGGCGTCGCGACGGAACAGCGTGTTCGACAGGGACACGTCGCCCCAGTAGAAGCCGATGACGTGCAGGCGGACGAGCAGCAGCGCGAGGGCGTCGACCAGACGGGTAGCGGTCTCGGGGCGCAGCGTCTGCGAGTAGAGCGCGCGGTAGGGCAGCGAGAACCGCAGGTGGCGGGTCACCAGCACGGGGTGCAGTGGTTCACCGTCGGCGTCGACGCGGTTCGTGATGACCGCGACGGGGTCCACGCACGGCACGTCCATCCGCTGCAGGGTCCGGAGCATCTCGTACTCGGACCGGGCGACCTCTTCGCCGGTCTCCTTCACCGCGGCGACGTACCCGCTCAGGTGCACGAACCGCACGAGGTGCCGCGAGATGCCCTTCGGCAGCGCGACGATCGTGTCGTCGGGCCAGTCGGCGAGCGGCAGGTCCCACGGCAGGTCGAGCAGGCCGGGGTCGACGGTGGCGGCGGTGATGGACATCGAGTCGGGCACGGTGGTTCCTCTGGTGTCGGGGACAGCCGAGAGCCCGCGTCCGCCCTTGTGAGGCGGGCGCGGGCTCTCGGGGGAGTGCGCTGGTTACGCGCTGACGACGGCCTTGTCGTCGAGGCGGTCGCCCGACTCGGTGTCGAAGGCGTGGACGTGACCCTGCTTCGGCGTGATGACGATCGTGTCACCGATCGACGGGTGCGCACGACCGTCGACACGGGCGACGATGTCGGCGCGCTGGCCGTTCACGTCGGCGTGGCCGTAGAGGTAGCCGTCGGCGCCGAGCTCCTCGACGACGTCGACCGTGACGGGCAGGCCCTCGCCGGACTGCGACACGATGACGTCCTCGGGGCGGATGCCGACCGTGATCTGTGCGGCACGGGCGTTCGACAGGGTGTCGCGGTCGATCGCGTGGTTGAGCGTGCCGAACTTGATGCCGCCCTCGATGACGTCGGCGGGCAGCAGGTTCATGGCCGGCGAACCGATGAAGCCGGCGACGAACACGTTGTTCGGCTTCTCGTACAGGTCACGCGGGGTGCCGACCTGCTGCAGGATGCCGTCCTTGAGCACCGCGATGCGGTCACCCATGGTGAGGGCCTCGGTCTGGTCGTGCGTGACGTAGACCGTGGTGACGCCGAGACGACGCTGCAGCGACGCGATCTGCGTGCGGGTCTGGACGCGGAGCTTGGCGTCGAGGTTCGACAGCGGCTCGTCCATGAGGAACACCTGCGGCTGACGGACGATCGCACGGCCCATCGCGACGCGCTGACGCTGACCACCGGAGAGCGCCTTCGGCTTGCGGCCCAGGTAGTCCTCGAGGTCGAGGAGCTTGGCGGCCTCCTGCACGCGGGTGGCGCGCTCTTCCTTGCCGACGCCGGCGATCTTGAGCGCGAAGCCCATGTTCTCGGCGACGGTCATGTGCGGGTACAGCGCGTAGTTCTGGAACACCATCGCGATGTCGCGGTCCTTCGGCGGGACGTCCGTGACGTCGCGGTCGCCGATGCGGATCTGACCGGAGTTGACCTCTTCGAGGCCGGCCAGCATGCGGAGCGAGGTGGACTTGCCGCAGCCCGAGGGGCCGACGAGGACGAGGAACTCGCCGTCGGCGACGTCCAGGTCGAGGGAGTCGACCGCGGGACGGTTGCCTCCGGGGTAGAGACGGGTTGCCTTGTCATAGGTGACGGACGCCATGAGCGTTCGGTCCTTCCTTCACCGGCAGGTACGTGCCGGACGATCCGAGTGAAGCGGTGTGCCCGTACGGGCCCCGGACAGTCGCCGTCGACTGTCGAGGTTCATACAACACGAGTTCACCCGGGTGCGCCAGTGTTTTCCCCCTTGGTCGGCGGCTTCCCAGAGCGCCCCACTACAATCGCCGGGTCCGTCCGCCGAGCAGGGGAACGCCGAGCGGACACCGATCAGGAGGACGACGCACCGATGAACAACCGCCCCGAGGGTGCCGCCCGCGCCGCGCGGAACGAGCGCCGTGAAGCCGCCCGCCAGCGAGCCCAGCGTGCCCGGACCCAGCAGAAGCGACGCCAGCGCGGTGTCCGGCTCGGCCTGCAGATCGGGCTCGGGGTCGTGCTCCTCGCCGCCGCGACGATCGTCACGCTCGTGCTGGTCGACTCCGTGAAGCCCGCCGGCCCCGGCCCGTCGACCATGTCGCAGGGCGGCATCACCATCGGACAGGGCCTGAAGCCCGTCACGGCATCCGCGTCCGGATCGGCCTCCGCGTCGCCGAGCAGCGCCGCGACCGACGGCGCCGGTACCGTCCGGATCACCCTGTACGTCGACTACCTCTGCCCGGGCTGCGGCCAGTTCGAGCAGGCGAACGGTGACTACATCAAGGACCTCGTCGACTCCGGTGCGGCCACGGTGGACATCCACCCGGTCGCGGTCCTGTCGAACCGCTCGCAGGGCACGAAGTACTCCCTCCGCGCCGCGAACGCCGCCGCCTGCGTCGCCGAGCACTCCCCGAACCAGTTCTACGCGGTGAACCAGGCGCTCTTCGCGAAGCAGCCGGACGAGGGCACCCCTGGTCTGACCGACGCCGAGCTCACCGACGTCGTCACGGGCGTGCAGGGGCTGCAGGAACGCAGCGCCGTCCGGAGCTGCATCGCCGACCAGGACTACGCCAAGTGGGTGGACGAGCAGACGACGGCGGTGTCCGACGGCACGATCCCCGGGTCGACGCTCAAGGAGTTCCCCGGCACGCCGCTCGTGCTCGTCAACGGCCAGCGGTACGAGCTGACCTCCCCGGTGACGAACGACGACTTCCGCACCTTCGTGGTGACGGCCGCCGGGGCGACCGACGCCACCCCGACGCCCACACCGAGCGCGACCCCGTCGCCCACGCCGACCAAGCGCTGACGGCCGGACGAGCGCTGACGTCTGAACGAGCGCTGACGCGCTGACCACGGACGGGAGGCCCGGTGCCAGCTGGCACCGGGCCTCCCGTGGTTCGACGGTGCGGCTACAGGGCCGAACCCGGGATGCTCAGGGTGTCGCAGCTCGTCGCGCCCTGCTGGTAGCCCCGCAGGAACCAGCGCTGTCGCTGCTCGCTCGACCCGTGCGTGAACGAGTCCGGGTCGACGCGGCCGGTCGCGCGCTCCTGGACGCTGTCGTCGCCCACGGCGCTCGCCGCAGACAGGGCGTCGGTGATCTGGGAGCGGGTGATCGGTTCGAAGAAGGTCTCGCCGTTCGCGTCCTTCGTCGTGGCGGCGTCGCCGACCCAGGCCCCGGCGTAGCAGTCCGCCTGCAGCTCGACGCGGACACTGCCCGACGACGCCCCCGTGCCGGAGCGGTCGGTGTTCGCGAACGACCCCTGCAGCTGCTGGATGTGGTGGCCCCACTCGTGCGCGACGACGTACATCTGCGCGAGCGGCCCACCGGACGAGCCGTACTGCGACTGCAGGTCGTCGTAGAACGCGGTGTCGAGGAAGACCGCACGGTCCGGTGGGCAGTAGAACGGGCCGGTCGCGGCCGAGGCCTGCCCGCACGAGGTGTCGGTGGAGTCCTGGAACAGGAAGAACTCCGGTGACGTGTACGAGATGCCGAGCGACCGCGCCTCGGACGTCCAGTAGGCGTCGAGCGACTCAGCCGCGCCCTCCATCCGGCACTCGACGCGCAGGTTGGCGTCGCGCCCGGTCCGGCACTCGGGGGCGGCGTCGGCGGACTCGCCCTCCTGCTGGATCGTCGTCAGGCCGTTGCCCCCGCCGACGATCCCGCTGAGGTCGACGTCGGTGAACTGTGCGATCAGGAACACCACGATGGCGCCGACGCCCACGGCGCCTCCGCCGATCGCCGTGGTGCGACCCCGCCGCTTGACCTTGCCGCCCCGGAGTTGCGAGTCGTCGTTGAACGTCATGATCCCGAACCTACCGATCAGCACCTCCCGATCAGCGGCCGCGCGTACCGTCGGCGGCGTCGGCCACCCCGACACCTGTCGTACACCTGTCGTACAACCGGAAGGAACCGCACGATGGCCACTCCCATCAGCACCGTGATGAGCCCCGCCCGCTACGTCCAGGGCAAGGACGCGATCACCCGCGTCGGCGAGTTCATCGCCCCGATCGGCAAGCGGCCCCTGATCGTCGCCGATGACGTGGTCTGGGGCATCGTCGAGACCGCCGTCTCCGAGAGCTTCCGGTCCGCCGACCTGGCCGTGGAGCGTGTCGGGTTCGGCCGCTTCGCCACCCCAGAAGCCGTCGACGAGCTCGTCGAGCAGATCCGCGCGACGGACGCCGACGTCATCGTGGGGCTCGGCGGCGGCTCCGCCATCGACGCCGCGAAGGCCGCTGGGCACCTCGCCGGCATCCGGTGGGCCAGCGTGCCGACGGCTGCGTCCACCGACGCCCCGACCTCGGCGCTCGCCGTCATCTACACCGCCGAGGGCGAGTTCATCGAGTACCGCTTCTTCCCGCACAACCCGGACCTGGTGCTCATCGACACCAGGCTCGTCGCCAACGCGCCGGTGCAGTTCCTGGTCGCGGGCATCGGCGACGCGCTGGCGACCTGGGTCGAGGCCCGTGCCGCGAAGCGCGCCAACGCCGACACCATGGCCGGCGGCCTGCAGACCCAGACCGGCGTCGCGCTCGCCGAACTGTCGTGGAAGCTCCTGCACGAGAACGCCCTGCAGGCCATCGAGGCCGTCAAGGCCAAGGTCGTCACCCCGGCGCTCGAGAAGGTCGTCGAGGCGAACACGCTGCTGTCCGGCCTGGGCTTCGAGTCCGGTGGCCTCGCCGCCGCCCACGCGATCCACAACGGGCTGACCGCGGCTCCGCAGGCGCACGGCCTGGCGCACGGGCAGAAGGTGAACATCGGGACGATCGCCCAGCTGGTGCTCGAGGGTGCCCCGGCCGAGGAGATCGAGGACTTCGTCGTCTTCACCACGAAGGTCGGCCTGCCGAACACCCTGACCGAGATCGGCCTGACGGTGGACGACCGTGACGTGCTGCGCGCCGTGGCCGAGGCTGCGACGGTGGCGGGGGAGACCATCCACAACATGCCGTTCCCGGTGACGCCCGAGCTCGTGGTCGACGCCCTGGTCGCCATCGAGGGCATCGCACGCAGCATCCGCGCCGAACACGGTCTGCCGGAGCCCGTTTTGTACGAGCACCACTGACGCACTGACGGGCGAGGGGTCAGGTGCGGATCAGCGGCTCCGTCGTCGCCAGGTCCGCACCGATCCCGACGTCGACGAGTTCGATCCGCCCGGCGAGGGTGGCGGCGGGTCCGGTCAACAGGCCGGCCTTCACCCCGCCGAAGGTGACGGTGACGTCGGCGTGCAGGACGTGGTCGTCCGCGACGCCGCCGGTGTCCACGTCGATGCCGCTCGGCACGTCCACCGCGACGACGAACGGCGCACGCTGGTCGCGGGCGAGCTCACGGATGGCGTCCACGACCTCCCGAGCGGGGGACCGCAGTGCGTTCGCGCCGTGCACCCCGATGCCGAGGATGCCGTCGAGCACCAGGTCGGCCTCGAGCGCCGCCTCGGTCGCGACGTCCGCCAGGCGTTCGCCGTCGCTCCGGCCGGCGGCTCGCAGGATGTCCGCCGCTCCGCCCGCGTTCGGTCCCGAGGTGCCGGACGGGCTGTCCAGCAGACGCGCGCCGGCGTCCAGCGCCGCTGCCAGGCCGGCCTCGTGGACACGGGAGCCGACGCGCAGGACCGCCACGTGCCTCCCGGCCGCTGCCAGGCGAGCACCCGCGAACAGGGCGTCGCCACCGTTGTCGCCGCTGCCGGCGAGCACGAGGACGGACCCCGGTCCGTCGACCGGCCGCACGGCCGGGTCGTCCAGCAGCTCGCCGACGATGCGCGCGAGCCCGTCGGCGGCCCGCTGCATCAGGGGTTCCCCCGCGTCGAGGTGGGGGCGTTCCGCCGCCCGGATCTGATCGCCGCCGTAGCCGTCCATGGCCACCACACTGCCCCGGTACGCTTGAGAGGACATGTCACTCGTCCCCGAAGCGCCCCGCCCCCGGTTCGTGATGTCGCCCGACGGGCTGCGACTCGCGACCTACGACTTCGGCGACCCCGACGCCCCGGCCGTGATCGCGGTGCACGGCTTCGCCTCCGGTGCGGTGCTCAACTGGCACGCCTCGGGCTGGACGCGGCACCTGGTCCGTGCCGGCTACCGGGTCCTGGCGCTCGACCAGCGCGGGCACGGCGCGAGCGCGAAGCCGCACGACCCGGGTGCCTACTCGATGGACCTGCTCGTCGCCGACGTCACCACGGTCATCGACACGTACCTGCTCGACGACGTCGCGTACCTCGGGTACTCGCTCGGCGCACGGGTCGGCTGGCACACCGCCGAACGCCTGCCCGGCCGGATCTCGCGTGCGGTGTTCGGCGGGATCCCGGACGCCGACCCGATGCGTCGCGTCCGCGTCGACCAGGCGAAGGCGTACATCGCCGACGGCACCCCCATCGAGGACCGCGTCACGAACGGCTACCTGACGATGGCGGGCAACGTCGAGGGCAACGACCTCGGCGCGCTCGTGGCCATGGTCGAGGGGATGCGGAACAGCATCGAGCCGACCCCGGAGAACGCCCCGGCGCAGCCGCTCCTGATCGCCGCCGGCAGCGAGGACGGCATCCGCGACAGCGCGGTCCGGCTCGCCGAGGCCGCGCCGGACGCCACCTTCTTCGAGATCCCCGGGCGCAACCACTTCAACGCCCCGACCTCGCGGCCGTTCCGCGAAGCGGCACTGCGGTTCCTGTCCGCCCCGCGCTGAGGGGTACTCGTGGGTCCCCTCGGTCGGCCGGCACCGGGCGTACCGTCCCCGCCATGGACTACAGACTCCTCGGCAACAGCGGGACATCGGTGTCGACGCTGACCCTCGGCACCATGACGTTCGGCAGCGAAGCCGACGAACCCACCTCACACGCCATCCTCGACGCCTTCGTGGCCGCCGGTGGCACGCTCGTCGACACGGCGGACGTCTACTCCGGCAACGAGTCCGAGCGGATCATCGGCCGCTGGCTCGCAGCACACCCCACCGAGGCCGCGCAGGTCGTCCTCGCCACCAAGGGCCGGTTCCCGCAGGGCGACGGCCCGAACGACCTCGGCCTGTCCCGACGACACCTGCGCGTGGCCCTCGACGCCTCGCTCGAGCGGCTCGGCGTCGACCACATCGACCTGTACCAGATGCACGCGTGGGACGCCCTGACCCCCATCGACGAGACCCTGCGGTTCCTCGACGACGCCGTGTCCGCCGGCAAGATCGGCTCCTACGGGTTCTCGAACTACCTCGGCTACCAGGTCACCAAGGCCGTCTACGAGGCGAAGGCCCACGGCTGGGCGCCGCCCGTCACCCTGCAGCCGCAGTACAACCTGCTCGTCCGCGACATCGAGCACGAGGTCGTGCCCGCCTGCCTCGACGCCGGCATCGGCCTGCTGCCCTGGTCGCCCCTGGCCGGCGGCTGGCTCTCCGGCAAGTACCAGCGCGACGAGGCCCCGTCCGGCGCCACCCGCCTGGGCGAGAACCCGCAGCGCGGCATGGAGGCCTGGGAAGCCCGCAACGGTGACGAGCGCACGTGGGAGGTGCTCGACGCCGTCTCCGAGGTGGCTGACGCCCACGACGCGTCGAAGTCACAGGTCGCACTCGCCTGGCTACTGGCCCGGCCCGCGGTCACGAGCGTGATCCTCGGCGTCCGCACCCTGTCGCAGCTCGAGGACAACCTCGGTGCCGCGGACCTGGTGCTCACCGACGACGAGCTCGCCCGACTGACCGACGCCAGCGCTCCCCGCATCGACGACTACCCCTACGGCACGGCCGGCGTCGCGCAGCGGGAGCGGAAGATCACCGGCGGGCGCTGACCGGACAGGACCGCTGCGCGTTCGTGCACATCGTGCGGATTTCCGCGGATGTGGGGTCAGGGTGTGGACGCGCGGGTCGGTGAGGTGTCATCCTCGTCGCACGACCGGCTGGTTACCGCGTCCAGCGCCCGGAACGCCCCCTGATCCGCGTTCCGTGTGCCGATGCCCCGGGCGAGACTTCGCCCGGGGCATCGCTTCATCAAGGGCAGTGCGTCGCACCCCCTCCACACCTTCTGTACGGCAGTATTCCACCGTGCTGCTCTGCTTCGTCGACGAATCCTTCAAGCCGGACCTCTACGGCTTCGGCGCCGTGATGGCGGACGCGGCACAGACCCGCTGGCTCACGCACCGCATGCACGAGATCGTCGCGGCGCTCGAGGAGTACGGCGTCGAGGCGCAGGCCGAGATCCACGCCCACCCGATCTTCCAGGGGAAGGGCGCTTGGAGTGCCGTCCCGCCACGCGTGCGCGTGAAGGTGTTCCTCGACGTGGTCGATTCCGTCGTGGCTTCCGGAGCAACCGTGCTGCTCCGAGGGTGCCGCCCCGGGCGGTTGCGTCGGTACCAGGACGCGCGGGGCTTCCGTGATCGGCACTCGCCGGAACAGGTGGCCTTCCAGCACCTCCTGCAGCGGGTCGACGGGAAGGCCGGTGAGATGGGTGTGCACGCGCTCGTCATCGCGGACGAACGGTCGGATCGAGACCGGCACCGTGAGCGCTTCGCGGTGTACCAGGCCTACGGGACTCCCGGAACGTACATGCAGACCCGGCTCGAACGGTTGCTCGACACCGTTCACTTCGCGCCGAGTCACCACTCACGCATGCTGCAGGTCGCCGATCTCCTGGCGTTCGTCTGGGTGCGCTCGCGGACGGTGGAGGAACGGGATCCGCGGCAGGCGCGTGTCCTCGCCGCGCTCGTCGACGACATCGAACGGTGCGCGTACCAGCCCGGCGTCTGGCCCTGAAACTGGTCGACCGGCACCAGGGCCCCGGACGCACGACAGCCCCGCTCGAGGCGGGGCTGAAGGCGGTGCGGGCGGCGAACGAGTCGCGGCCTGCGCATGCAGTATATGGGGCCGGCAGCGGGACTTGAACCCGCAACCCCCGTATTACAAGTACGGTGCGCTACCAATTGCGCCATGCCGGCTGACGCCGCTCATCTTACCGGTGAGGGCGTCCGGGGCTCACTCGCCCGACTTCTCCGAGAAGTTCAGCGAGATCGAGTTCATGCAGTACCGGTCACCCGTGGGGGTGCCGAACCCGTCCGGGAACACGTGGCCCAGGTGCGAACCGCAGTTCGCGCAACGGACCTCGGTGCGGGCCATGCCGAGGGAGTTGTCCTCGATGAGCTGCACGGCGTCCGGGTTCACCGACTCGTAGAACGACGGCCAGCCGCAGCCAGAGTCGAACTTCGTGCCGCTCTTGAACAGCTCCGCGTTGCAGGCCGCACAGGTGTAGACGCCGGCGCGCTCCTCGTCGAGGAGTTCACCGGTCCACGGTCGTTCGGTCCCCGCCTGGCGGAGGACGGCGTACTGGTCCGGGGAGAGCTCCTCGCGCCACTGGGCGTCGGACTTGTCGACGTTGTATGCCATTGGTTCCTCCTGCTTCCGGCCGGGCTCTTCCGGGCACTCCCGACCACTTCACTAAACTCGCCACGATGTCCGAGCATTCCGTGCACCACGCCCGCTGGACCCGTCTGACGACGGACGAACTGTACGGCATCGTCGTCCTGCGCAACCGCGTGTTCGCGCTCGAGCAGCGGGTCACCGCCGAGGACTTCGACGGCCGTGACCGCGAGCCCGACACCGAGCACTGGTGGTTCGGCACGGACACGGATGCGGTTGGGTACCTGCGGCTCATCCGCCCGGCGGCCGACGAGGTCCACCCCGACGGCTCGGAGTCGCCGGCGTGGGTGATCGGCCGTGTCGCGACCGACCCCGGACACCGCGGGCAGGGGATAGCCGGCCGGCTCGTCGCCGCCGTCCTCGACGAACACGGACACGACCCGTTCGTCCTGCACGCCCAGGAGTACGTCGCCGCCCTGTACGAGCGGTACGGCTTCGTGCGGTTCGGGGAGCCGTACGACGAGGCCGGCATCCGCCACGTCGGCATGCACCGGCCCGGACGCTGATGGACACCCGCGCCCGGTACGTCGCGTACGCCGATCGCATCCAGGCGGTCTCGCCGTCGTACGCCGCCTGGGCTCGGTCGCTCGACGACCCCCTCGTCGCGCTCCTCGCCGAGGTCCCCGAGCAGCAGCGGCAGCCGGAACTGTTCTTCGCGGTCGCGCGTCGGCTGGGCGCGGACCCGTCGGACCCGGGTGCGCTGCGCGCGCTCGGCCTGGAGGCCCGCCCCGCGCTGGTCACGGCCCTCGCCTCCGCCACGGTGCAGGCCAACGACCCGCAGCGGCTCGCCCCGGTCGTCCCGCTGTTCGCGGCGCTCGCCGAACGGTCCGCTCGGCCGCTCGGCCTGGTCGACGCCGGGGCCGCCGCCGGGCTGTGCTCGGTTCCGGACCGGGTGACCCTGGACTACCGCGTCGGTTCCGGTGCCGCGGTCCTCCGGATGCACACGGCGGTCGCCGAGCCCTCGGTCCGGCTCGTCGCGGACGCAACCGGGGCCGTCCCCACTCCCGCGACCGTCCCGATCAGGGTCGGCGCCCGGGTGGCCCTCGACCCGAACCCGATCGACCTGTCGGTCCCCGGTGCGTTCGACCGGCTGGTCGAGGCCGTCCCGCCCGAGGCGACGGACCGGATCGCCCTGATGCGCGAGGCGGCGCGCGCGACGCTCGCCGTGCCTCCAGACCGGCTCGTCGGCACGCTGCCAGGTGACCTCGACCGTGCACTGGACGCCCTGCCGGACGACGTCGAACCGGTCGTCCTGACCACCGGGACCCTTGTCTACGTGCCGGGCGCGGACCGGCAACGGTTCGTGGACCGGATCCGTGAGCGGGGGGTGCACTGGATCGCCCTCGAGCGCACCGGGATCCTGCGCGGGGTGGCGGCGACGCTCCCCGATGACCTCGACGCCGCTGACCCGGACGCGTTCGCGACGGTCTCGCTCGACGGGGTCGCGGTGGCCGTCTCCGACCCGTTCGGTCGGCGAGTGCGCTGGTTCCGTGCGCCGAACCTGTGACCGGTGTTCGCGACAGTCCAGCGCCGTGCCAGGGTCCGGATCGACTCCACCCCTACGATGTGCGAGACCCGTTACCCGACCGTGATCGGAACCGCCGTGACCAGCCCCACCGACGAACGCAGCACTGAGCAGCTCAGCGAGCTCGCCCAGCGCGTGCTGTCGTTCGAGCAGGACCGGGCACGGCACGACCGCACGAAGGAAGCGGAGATCCGGGTCGAGTTCGAGATGTCGGCGGCGCGCTACTACCAGGTGCTGAACCGCGTGATCGACTCGCCCGCGGCACTCGCGTACGACCCGCAGCTCGTCAGCCGGCTGCAGCGGCTCCGGCACGCGCGCACCAGCGCCCGGGCGACACGCAGCTTCGTCGCGCCCGGTGCAGCTCCCGAAGGACGTGAAGAGGAACGATGAGCACGAGATTCCCCCGAGACCGGTTCGACGACGTCGCCGACGGCCCGCGGGTCGGTGCGCACCGCGGTGCCCAGCGTCGCGGCCGTGGCTGGATCGCCTTCGCCTGGGCGGCGCTCGCCACCGGTGTGCTCGTCGGCGTCGGGGTGCTCGTCCTCGCGCTGCTGAACGGCAGCTACTCCTTCAACAGCTCGGATTCCCCATCGGCCTCCACGTCGGCGTCCGCCACCGCGAAGCCCTCGGCGACGTCCAAGCCGTCCGCGTCCTCGTCGGCCGGTTCCGGCTCGGCAGGGTCGGGATCGGGCAGTGCGGCGGCAGCGACGCCGGCACAGCAGGGCACCACCACCGTCGTCGTGCTGAACGGCACGACCACCACGGGCCTCGCAAGCCGGGCGAGTGCGGCGCTGACCGGCGCCGGTTGGCAGGTCGCCTCCACCGGAGACGCCGGCACGACGGGCTCCACGTCGACGATCGTCTACTACCAGCAGGCGTCGCAGGCGGCGGTCGCGCAGGGCATCGCGAAGCAGCTCGGCGTCACGGCCGTGCAGCAGTCGGCGGCGTTCCCGAACGCCGACGTGAGCGTCGTCCTCGGCGCCGACTACACCGGCTGATCGGTCGTTCTGCGGGTCGTCGCGCCGCGTTTTCCGCGCATTGTGTGACGGCCGTGTTTCGGGCACGTTGATTTCTGACGGAATCGACGTGAAACAACGTCACACCTCTTGCCTGATCGGACGGGTTCGGTCAGAGTCCCATGCAGACGACGATCACGTCGTTCCGCACTGCAGTACCAGGGAGCAAGAGATCATGGCCAACGGAACCGTGAAGTGGTTCAACGCTGAAAAGGGCTTCGGCTTCATCACCGTGGATGGAGGGGGCCAGGACGTGTTCGTGCACTACTCGGCCATCGACATGTCGGGTTACAAGGTCCTCGAGGAGGGCCAGGCCGTCGTGTTCGACGTCGGCACCGGGTCGAAGGGCCCGCAGGCAGAGTCCGTCCGCCCCGCCTGAGCAGCACCACTTCCAGAACGCGCCGTCCCGTCAGGGGCGGCGCGTTCGTCGTGTGCGGGGGCGGTGACCGGCGCGCGGAGCGCGACCGCGGCGGTGGTCCGGGGTCCACCGGACGCGACGTGTCCTGGGAAGTCGTCACGAGCCTCCCGACTGTGTTGCACTCACACCCGGCGAGTGCCAGAATCGGCGTTGGCACTCGCTCACGCTGAGTGCCAGCACGACCCCCAAGACGACGTCCGGGAGGGACGAAAAACCACATGGCTAAGATCATTGCTTTCGACGAGGAGGCCCGCCGTGGCCTCGAGCGCGGCCTGAACCAGCTGGCCGACGCCGTGAAGGTGACGCTCGGCCCGCGCGGCCGCAACGTCGTCCTCGAGAAGAAGTGGGGCGCCCCCACGATCACGAACGACGGTGTCTCCATCGCCAAGGAGATCGAGCTCGACGACCCGTACGAGAAGATCGGCGCGGAGCTCGTCAAGGAGGTCGCCAAGAAGACCGACGACGTCGCCGGTGACGGAACGACCACCGCGACCGTCCTCGCCCAGGCGCTCGTCCGCGAAGGCCTCCGCAACGTCGCCGCCGGAGCCGACCCCGTGTCGCTCAAGCGCGGCATCGAGAAGGCCGTCGCCGCCGTCTCCGACCAGCTCCTCGCCAACGCGAAGGACATCGAGACCAAGGACCAGATCGCCGCGACCGCGTCGATCTCGGCCGCTGACCCGACCATCGGCGCGCTCATCGCCGAGGCCATCGACAAGGTCGGCAAGGAAGGCGTCGTCACCGTCGAGGAGTCGAACACCTTCGGCACCGAGCTCGAGCTCACCGAGGGCATGCGCTTCGACAAGGGCTACCTGTCGCAGTACTTCGTCACCGACCCCGAGCGTCAGGAAGCCGTCTTCGAGGACGCCTACATCCTGATCGTCAACTCGAAGATCTCGAACATCAAGGACCTCCTGCCGGTCGTCGACAAGGTGATCCAGGCGGGCAAGCAGCTCCTGATCATCGCCGAGGACGTCGACGGCGAGGCCCTGGCCACGCTCGTCGTGAACAAGATCCGCGGCATCTTCAAGTCCGTCGCCGTCAAGGCTCCGGGCTTCGGCGACCGCCGCAAGGCCATGCTGCAGGACATCGCGATCCTGACCGGTGGCCAGGTCATCTCGGAAGAGGTCGGCCTCAAGCTCGAGAACGCGACGCTCGACCTGCTCGGTCGTGCCCGCAAGGTCGTCATCACCAAGGACGAGACCACGATCGTCGAGGGTGCCGGCGACGCCGAGCAGATCGCCGGCCGTGTCCGCCAGATCCGTGCCGAGATCGAGGCGACCGACTCCGACTACGACCGCGAGAAGCTCCAGGAGCGCCTCGCGAAGCTCGCCGGTGGCGTCGCCGTCATCAAGGCGGGTGCCGCGACCGAGGTCGAGCTCAAGGAGCGCAAGCACCGCATCGAGGACGCCGTCCGCAACGCGAAGGCTGCCGTCGAAGAGGGCATCGTCGCCGGTGGTGGCGTCGCCCTCATCCAGGCCGGTGCCGTCGCACTCGAGGCCCTCGAGCTCGAGGGTGACGAGGCGACCGGTGCGAACATCGTCCGCGTGGCCATCGACGCGCCGCTCAAGCAGATCGCGCTGAACGCCGGTCTCGAGCCGGGTGTCGTCGCCGCCAAGGTCCGCGAGCTCGAGTCGGGTTGGGGCCTCAACGCCGCGACCGGCGAGTACGTCGACCTGATCGCCGCCGGCATCATCGACCCCGCCAAGGTCACGCGTTCGGCGCTGCAGAACGCTGCGTCGATCGCCGGTCTGTTCCTGACGACCGAGGTCGTCGTCGCCGAGAAGCCCGAGCGCACCCCTGCTGCTCCGGCTGGCGACCCGACGGGTGGCATGGACTTCTAAGTCCGCCTGACAGAAGGGCCCCGCACGCTGCGCGTGTGGGGCCCTTCTGTGTGTGCGGTCGCGCGGGGCGGTTGGGCGGGGCGGTTGGGCCGAGATCGCGCGAACTGCCGCTTCGCGGGGGGCATTCCGGCAGTTTGTGCGACCACGGCGTGCTGGAGACGGCATGTTGCGCGATCAGCATGAAGCGCACAGGAGGCCCGGCACCGGTCGTTCTCCACAGATGCGTTCCCCAGGCGCTTGCGTGGGCAACCGGGTCGCGACACTCAGGACATGCCGAAGCCTCGTCCGCTCCCCGAGACGCTCGACTCCGCCGGCTTCCTGGTCCGTGAGGCCATCGGGTACGGCGTCGATCCGGGTCGTCTCCGTCGACGTGATCTCGTCCGTCCCGTGCATGGCGTCCGGTCGACCGACGCCACGATGTCGATCGTCGCGGCCGTCGGCCTGGTGCTCCGTCCGGACCAGTACCTCAGCCACACGACGGCCGCCGCGCTGTGGGGCGCACCGCTCCCGCGCGGTGCCGAAGTCCCCGTCCACGTCACCACCGACGGCACCGGCCCGGTGATGCGACGTCCACAGGTCAAGGGACACCGGCGCCGGTCCGGAGCCGCCAGCTGCGAGTGGCAGGGGATGCAGCTCAGCACCCCGGAGCTTGCATGGCGGGAGTGCGCCGGTCTGCTCAGCGTGGAGCAACTCGTCGCGGTGGGCGATTTCCTGGTGGGCAAGAGCGGACTCTGCACGATCGACACGCTCGCCAAGAGCATCGTGCCCGGATCTCGGTGGATCGCGGTCGCTCGTGCCGCGATCGCGCGGGTACGCGTCGGTGCTGAGTCACCGATGGAGACCTGGCTTCGACTCGCCGTGGTCGACGCGGGGTTCCCGGAGCCGGAACTGCAGGTCGAGGTGTCGGATCACCACGGCCGGTTCCTCGGACGCGTGGACATGGCCTGGCCGGACCGTCGGATCGCGTTGGAGTACGACGGCGATCACCACCGCGAACAGGATGTCTTCCAGTACGACCAGCGGCGGGACAACGGGATGGCGGTCAACGGCTGGCTCGTCCTGCATGCGACGCGGGCTGATGCCGCTCGCCCTGCTGTGCTGTTCGAGCGTCTGCGCCAGGCCTTCGTCTCGGGCCCGTCGTGACGTCGGCGGGTTATCCCTCCGAAGGGTCGGATGCTCGCACGCGGCGGTCGCACAACACGCCGTGTGTGCGTCACCCAGGTCGCACATTGCGCCGTGAGAGCGCGGGATGGGCGGCAGTTCGCGCTACCTCGAGCAGCGGCCCGCGTGGGTCACGCGGGTCAGGCGGAGAAGTCGCGGGGGAGCAGGGGGAGCCAGACGCGGAAGGTGGCGCCGCCGCCCTCGGTGTCGAAGACCTCGACGGAGCCGTGGTGCGCCGCGACGATGCCGGACACGATGGCGAGCCCGAGGCCCGAGCCGCCGGTGTCCCGGGCGCGCGAGGTGTCTGCACGCCAGAAGCGCTGGAAGATCTTCTCGCGCAGCTGCGGCGGGATGCCCTCACCGTGGTCGATCACGTCGAGGTGTGCCATGCCGCGCTCGTCGTCCACGCCGATGCCGATCTCGATCGGGTCGTCGTTCGCCGTGAACCGCATGGCGTTGCCCATCAGGTTCGTGACGATCTGGCGGATCTTGTTCTCTTCCGCCAGGACGATCGGCGGGCGCTTCGGCAGCACGACGGTGGGCAGCGGCGTGGTCTCGTCCGCCGGGGCGGCACCGGCGTCGATGTTCATGGCGCGGGTCCGACGGGCCCGCAGGCGCGCGATGGTCTGGCGCGAGAACGCGATCGGCCCGGTGGTGTTCGCCGAGGTGGGCGACACGGGCGGTGCTTCGCCGGAGTCCGGAGAGCCGATGGACGACGACGACGCCGATGGGCGCACGGCCTGGGGCACGCTCTCGCCGGTCAGGGAGTCCTCGACGAGGACCTGGATCTCGCGGTCGGGGTTGGAGGCCATCGTGTCGAGCGCCGAGTCACGGGCGATGGCGACGAGGTCGACCGGGCCGAGCTCGAGGGGCTTCGACTCGTCGATGCGGGCGAGCTGCAGCAGGTCCTGCACGAGCAGACCCATCCGCTGCGCTTCCTTCTCGATGCGCTCCATCGCCTGGGCGACGTCCTCTTCCTTGCGCAGGGCGCCCATCCGGTACAGCTCGGCGTACCCGCGCAGGGACACCAGCGGCGTGCGGAGCTCGTGCGAGGCGTCCCCGACGAATCGCCGCATCTGGGCGATGGTGCGCTCGCGGTCCTCGAACGCGGAGTCGATCCGCTCGAGCATGACGTTGAGGGAGCGGTTGAGGCGGCCGACCTCGGTGTTCGGGGTGTCGGCCTCGAGGCGCTGGTTGAAGTCGCCCGCGGCGAACCGTGCGGCGGTGTCCTCGACGTCGCGCAGCGGGTCGAAGGTCGCGGTGACGAGCAGCCGGGTGAGCATGGCGCCGAGCAGGATGACCGAGGCACCGAACCCGAGGAAGATCGCGGTGAACTTGCCGATGGTCTCGTCGGTACCGGCACTGGAGACCGCGATGAGCACGTAGCCGGTCTCGGTGGTGCCGTCGGACTGGTTCTGCAGCGATGCCGGGATGATCTGCGCGCGCCACTCGTGGTTGTGCTGGCTGTCGTAGAGCGAGATGCGCTGGTTCGCCTGCGAGGCCTCGACCAGGGTGGCTTCGCGGACGTCGGGCCGGCTCGACGCCTTCGTCTGGCAGATCCGGTCACCGTCGGCGTCGTACGCGGCGACGTAAGCGCTCTGCGAGACGACGACGGACAGCTTGCAGTACTGCTCGCCGTCGCTGATGTTCTGGCCCTCGAGCTGCTCGGTCGTCTGCTTGACCGTGTTGTCGAGCTGCTGCATGAGGTAGGTGGACAGCACGGTCATCGTGCCGAGTCCGGCGACGAGCAATCCGAGCGCGACGAGCAGCACCGTGATCCCGGTGATCTTGGTGCGCAGGGAGATCCCGTCCCACCAGTGGTTCATTCGCGTGTGCATGCTGCCCCAACGATAGACAGCGGCCGCCCGGTGAAACCGGACGACCGCCGTGAAGAGGTGATGGTGCTACGAGGCCTTGGACGCCTTCAGCATGTACCCGAAGCCGCGCTTGGTCTGGATGATCGGCTCGGCGGAGTACTGGTCGAGCTTGCGGCGCAGGTACGAGATGTAGCTCTCGACGATGCCGGCGTCGCCGTTGAAGTCGTACTCCCAGACGTGGTCGAGGATCTGCGCCTTCGACAGCACGCGGTTCGGGTTGAGCATGAGGTAGCGGAGCAGCTTGAACTCGGTGGGCGAGAGCTCGATCTGCGCGTCGCCGATCGTGACCTCGTGCGTGTCCTGGTCCATCGTGAGCTCGCCGGCGCGGATGATCGCGTCTTCCTCGTCGTTCATGGTGCGACGGAGGATGGCCTTGATGCGGGCGACGATCTCGTCGAGCGAGAACGGCTTGGTGACGTAGTCGTCGCCGCCGACGGTGAGGCCGGTGATCTTGTCCTCGGTGTCGTCCTTCGCCGTCAGGAACAGGATCGGCGAGGTGTAGCCCGAGGAACGCAGGCGCTTGGTGACGCCGAAGCCGTTCATGTCGGGCAGCATCACGTCGAGGATGATGAGGTCCGGCTCTTCTTCCAGCACGGCGGAGATCGCCTGTGCTCCGTTGCCCACCGCACGCACGGCGAAGCCGGCGAAGCGCAACGAGGTCGTCAGGAGGTCGCGGATGTTCGGCTCGTCGTCGACGATCAGGATCTTGGGGCCATCGCTCATGGTCTTATCTTCTGACTGTTCCCTCGGGGTTTCCTGAGAGCGGTTCGTGCGTCAGCCCATGGGCGTCTGGACCTGGTCGGCGTCGAGGATCGTGTACGAGTAGCCCTGCTCCGCCAGGAACCGCTGCCGGTTCTGCGCGAAGTCCTGGTCGACGGTGTCCCGGGCCACGAGCGTGTAGAACGACGCGGGCAGGCCGTCCTTGTTCGGGCGGAGGAGCCGGCCGAGCCGCTGTGCCTCTTCCTGCCGCGATCCGAACGAGCCGGAGACCTGGATGGCGACGGTCGCGTCGGGCAGGTCGATCGAGAAGTTCGCGACCTTCGAGACGACGAGCACGTCGACCTCGCCGGACCGGAACGCGTCGTACAGCCGCTCCCGTTCGTCGACCGGGGTCGCCCCCGTGATCTCCGCGGCGTCGAGCGACGCGGCCAGTTCGTCGAGCTGGTCGATGTACTGCCCGATCACCAGGATCTGCTCACCGCGGTGCTTCTCGATGAGTTCCCGCACCACCGGGGTCTTGGCCGGGGACGTCGCGGCGAGCCGGTAGCGCTCGTCGTCGCTCGACGCCGCGTACTCCAGGCGGTCCTGGTGCGGCAGGTCGATGCGGACCTCGTAGCAGGAGGCCGGCGAGATGTAGCCCTGCGCCTCGATCTCCTTCCACGGGGCGTCGTACCGCTTCGGCCCGATGAGTGAGAAGACGTCGCCCTCGCGGCCGTCCTCGCGCACGAGCGTCGCGGTGAGACCCAGGCGTCGGCGGGCCTGCAGGTCGGCGGTCAGCTTGAACACCGGCGCGGGCAGCAGGTGCACCTCGTCGTAGACGATGAGCCCCCAGTCGAGGGCGTCGAGGAGCGACAGGTGCGTGTACTCGCCCTTCCGGCGGGCGGTGAGGATCTGGTAGGTCGCGATCGTGACCGGCCGGATCTCCTTGACGCTGCCCGAGTACTCGCCGATGTCCTCCGGCGTCAGGGTCGTGCGCTTGAGGAGCTCGGTGCGCCACTGCCGCGCCGAGACGGTGTTCGTCACGAGGATGAGCGTGGTCGCCTTGACGGTCGCCATCGCGCCCGCGCCGACGAGCGTCTTGCCCGCGCCACAGGGCAGCACGACGACGCCGGAGCCCTGGGCGAAGAACGTGTCGACCGCCTGCTCCTGGTACGGCCGCATGTGCCACTCGGCCGTGTCCAGGTCGATCGGGTGCGGCTGGCCCGGGGTGTAGCCCGCCAGGTCCTCCGCCGGCCAGCCGAGCTTGACGAGCTCCTGCTTGATCTGCCCCCGCGCCCACGGCTGCAGCTCGACCTCGGTCGAGGACCGCATGTCGCCGAGCAACGGCTTGATGCGCTTCGACCGGATGACCTCGGCCAGCACCGACGGGTCCTCGGCGGTGAGGAGCAGGAGCGGCAACCGCTCGAGTTCTTCGGTGGGGGAGTTCGCGATCACGGGCGCGTCGGGCCGTTCCTCGCGACGGATCACGAGCCGTCCGTAGCGCGAGACCGTGTCGCGGATGTCGACCGTGACGCTCTGCGGCACGGGGAACTTCGCGAAGCGTTCCAGCGTGTCGATCATCGCCTCGGCGTCGTGGCCCGCGGCGCGCGCGTTCCAGAGTCCGAGGCGGGTGATCCGGTAGGTGTGCACGTGCTCGGGAGCGCGTTCGAGCTCGGCGAAGGCCGCGAGCTCGTGGCGCGCGTCCTCGGCATCGGGGTGCGCGACCTCGAGGAGCACGGTGCGGTCGCTCTGCACGATCAGCGGTCCGTTCATGACCTGCCAGCCTAGCCGTCGGCACCTGCGTGCGGGTGACCGCGCGGCTCAGGCGTCGCTCTCGACCGACACGACGAGCGACAGCGGCAGGGTGCGCTCGACGTCGACGGCCGTGTCCCGCCCGCGGACGCGTCCGGCCGCGACCGAGGTCGGCACGATCGAGAACGGCCGCTCCGAGCCGTCCGGCATCCGGACGGTCACACGGATCGGCGTGCGTCCGCGCACGGCCAGGTCGATCTGCCGACCGAGCCACTCCTGCTCCGGCTCCGCGTCGCCGCGCTGCGTCGTCAGGCGGAGCCGTTCGACGAGTGCGTGCGCCGACTGCTCCGGCGAGCGTCCGGTGGGGCTGCGCCGGCCGGGAGGCCCGTGGTGCGCCTCGGGGCGGGCTGCGGTCGTCAGGACGGCCGGGTAGCGCTGGTCCTCGAGCGCGGTGTGCACGACGTGCGGCGGGTAGCGCGTGGTCAGCGTCGTCAGGTCGGGCCGCTCCCACGCGAGCTGCCGGAGCTCGGCGTCCACCCCGACGAGGTCGAGCTGGTCGGCGGTGCCGCGGACCTCGGTCCCGACGCCGCCCGGCCCCCGGTCGACGACGATGCTGCCGTCGCGTCCGGCCACCTGGTCGATCAGGTAGGCGAGGGGCTGCGGGATCCCGGTGGCCGACAGTCGTCCGAGCAGGGACAGCAGGTCGTCGCGGGAGTGTCCGGCCCGGAACGCCGCGCGCAGGGTGTCCTCGGAGATGCGGTAGCGCGCCGCGAGTCCCGGTGCCTCGAGCACGGCGACGGTGCGCAGGGCGTCGTCGTCCACCGGCGCGAGCGGCCCCGGTGCGATGACGGTGAGGTCGTGCTGCAGGTAGACCCGTTCGACGGTGCCCGGCAGGTCGTCGGAGGCCTGGTCGGCGTCGCCGTCGAGGAGTGCCCGGCCGGTGCTCGTCACGATGCCGTCGACGGCCAGGCCGAGCGACGCCGCGGTGCCGGCGACGTCGAGCAGCAGGGCGTCGAGCCAACGGGACCCCGCCGGGTACGCCCACCGCCCGAGCGGCACGAGGTCGCGCAGGTCCCCGTCGGCCAGCTCGAGCACCTGGTGGACGGCGGGCGGGAGCGTGTCCGACCACGCGGCCACCAGCGACACCCAGCGCTCCGGCCAGCCGGCGAGCAACCACGCGTGCCCGGGGTCGGTGACGATCCACCGCCCGGTGTCGGGGTCGGCGAACCCGATGTCGTCGAGCAAGGCAAGGCGACCGGCGACGAGCTCGGCGTCGGTGCCGATGCGCTCGGCGAGGGTGCGGGCGAGCGGCATGCCGATCCCGCCCTTGACGAGTTCGCGGACCGCGCCGGCGTCGACCGCCCGCAGCAGCTCGGCGAGCACCGTCATCGTCGCGAACGCCTGCTCCGCGCCGGTGGTGCGCGCACGCTCGAGGGCCGCGTCGTCGAGGGCGGGAGCGGCGGGGCGGACCTGCTCCGGGCCTCCCGGCTGCTCGTCGAGCGAGGTGAGGTCGGGGTGGGCGGCCACGCGTGCGGCGACCGCGTCGTCGACGGCGCCGTCCTCGTCGGCGAGGCCGAGCTCGATCGCGGGGCCGAGTGCGTCGACGGCGCCGCCGTCACGCAGCGCGAGGATCGTGGCGCGCGGCAGGTGCTCGACGGCGGCGTCCACCGCGTCGTCGCTCCGGAGCGCCTCGGCGAGGTCGAAGAAGTCGGTGATGCGCTGCGGGCCGGTCTCGGCGAGTGCAGCGGTGGGGAGTCGCCTCGCCGCGACGAGGCGCTCGAGCGCATCGTCCGGCATCGCCCGGAGTCGGGCGGCGAGGTCGGCGGTGGTCGTCATCGTCCGGTGCCAGCGTCCGGGGCGGACGTCAGCGAGCCGTCCGGTTCGCTCGTGCGCGACGTGTCCAGGTGATGCCGAGGAGCGTGAAGACCAGCACCATGGCGATCGGGAAGCCGTAGAGCGGGATCGCCATGACCACCGGCCACGGCATCGCACCCTGGGCGCTGGGAGCGGTGAGCCACATGATGATCATCGCGACGAAGCAGAGCAGGCCGAGGATGATGATCCCACCGATCATGAACGCCAGAGCGCGTTCGGTACGATTGAACGTCACCGGGGGTTCTGCGGAGTCCTGCGGGTTCCCGGTTGATCGGGTCGGCTTGGCCATCGACCCAGGATATCCGACGCACCACGGCCGTACCACGACCTCGAGGAGTCCACGCATGCCCACCGGCAAGGTCAAGTTCTACGACGACGACAAGGGCTTCGGCTTCATCACCGGAGACGACGGCGACCAGGTGTTCCTGCACGCGTCCTCGCTGCCCGACGGCGTCGTGACCGTCAAGGCCGGCACGCGGCTCGAGTACGGCGTCGTCCAGGGCAAGAAGGGGTCGCAGGCGTTGTCCGTGCGGCTGCTCGAGCCCCAGCCGTCGCTGTCGCGGATGACCCGTCGCTCCGCGGACGACATGGCCGTGATCGTCGAGGACCTGGTGAAGGAACTCGACCGGATCAGCGGAGACCTCCGCCACGGCCGCTACCCGAAGAACGGCGATCGCATCGCCGCCATCCTGCGGCACGTCGCAGACCAGTTGGAGGCGTGACCCCATGACCGAGTCCGAGACAGCAGGGGCCGAGACGGCTCCCGACGCAGCGTCCATCGACGCAGCATCCGTTGACTACACCGACCTGGCGCGCGAGGCGTTGCTTGAGGTCACCCCGGAGTCGACCGTCGGTGCACCCGTCGGCACGGTGGACGAAGGTGACGGCGTCGTGTCCGTCCTGTTCGCCAACCGGCTGCCCGGCTACCCCGGGTGGCGGTGGACCGTCAGCGTCGCCAAGGTCGGCGACGACGAACCGACCGTGCTCGAGGTCGAGCTGATGCCCGGGGACGGCTCGCTCGTCGCGCCCGAGTGGGTGCCGTGGTCCGAGCGACTCGCCGAGTACCGGGCTGCGCAGGAGCACGAGGGTGAGGACGCGGCGGACGAGGACTCGGACGATGAGGACTCCGACGACGAGGACTACGACGACGAGTCGGATGAGGACGACGACGACGAGGACTCGGACGAGGACGACGACTACGACGACTCGGATGACGACGAGGACGACGACGAGTCGGACGATGACGATGACGACGAGTTCGACGCCGACGAGGACGACCTCGACGAGTCGGACGACGACGACATCGAAGGCGTGGACGTCGATGCGCTCGCCGATGTGAGCGACACCGACAGCGAGGACCAGGCCCCGCAGCCGCCCCGTCGCCGCCGTGCCCGCCGCGTGCAGCCGTTCGAGCCCGACGCCGATCTCGACGTCGACCAGCTCGACGCCGGCGAAGCCGACCCGGGCTTCCACCGCGCCTGACCCACCCGGACCGACGAACGGGCCCGGCACCACCGATCCGGTGGTGCCGGGCCCGTCCTCGTTCCGGCGGGTGTCCCCGAGGTCAGCGCAGGGCGTCGATCGTGAAGTCGATCGCGCGCACGAGCTTCGCGACGTCGTCCGGGTCGATCGCGGTGAACGTCGCGACGCGCAGCTGGTTGCGGCCGAGCTTCCGGTACGGCTCGGTGTCGACGATGCCGTTCGCGCGCAGGGTCGCGGCCACGGCCTTGGCGTCGATCGAGTCGTCGAGGTCGATCGTCGCGACGACCTGGGACCGAGCGGCGGGGTCGGAGACGAACGGGGTCGCGGCGTCGCTGGCCTCGGCCCAGTCGTAGATCGTCGACGACGAGGTCTTCGTGCGGAGGTCCGCCCACGCCAGGCCGCCGGACTCGTTCATCCACCGCACCTGCTCGTCCAGGAGCAGCAGCGTGGAGATCGCCGGGGTGTTCAGGGTCTGGTTCAGGCGCGAGTTGTCGACGGCGTTCTTGAGCGACAGGAACTCCGGGATGTACCGGTCGGAGGCGGCGATCCGCTCGATCCGCTCGATCGCGGCGGGGGAGAGCAGCGCGAGCCACAGGCCGCCGTCCGAGGCGAAGTTCTTCTGCGGGGCGAAGTAGTAGACGTCGGTGGCGCTGACGTCGAACAGGGCGCCACCGGCGGCGCTGGTCGCGTCGACGACGGTCAGGGCACCGGCGTCACCGGTCGCGCGGACGACCGGGGCCATGACGCCCGTCGAGGTCTCGTTGTGCGGGTAGGCGTAGACGTCCACGCCCTCCACCGGCTCGAGTGCGGCGAGGGAGCCACCCGGCGCCTCGACGACGTGCGGAGCCTCGAGCCACGGGGCCGCTGCGGCCTTGGCGAACTTCGACCCGAACTCGCCGAAGGACAGGTTCTCGGCACGGCGCTCGATGAGGCCGAACGCGGCGGCGTCCCAGAACGCGGTCGAGCCGCCGTTGCCGAGGACGACCTCGTAGCCCTCGGGGATCTGGAACAGGTCTGCGAGGCCGGAGCGGACGCTGCCGACCAGGTCCTTCACGGGCTTCTGGCGGTGCGAGGTGCCGAGGATCGTGGCGCCGCGCGTCACGAGGGACTCGAGCTGGGCGCCGCGGATCTTCGACGGACCGCAGCCGAAGCGACCGTCGGTGGGGAGGAGTTCGGCCGGGATGACGATGTCTGCCATGCACCGATCCTACCGACGCCGATCCGCCTGCCCGAGCCCGTGTACCGGCCGGACGGGGAGGGTTCGACCCACCTGTCCACCGCGTCGGATGACCCTTTCTCACGTGCACCCGGGCGCCGGTCGGTGTTCGTCGGTGCGAACAAGTAGTGTGGTCGGCGCTGGGCCCAGACATGAGAGGCGGACCGTGACCGATCTCGTCGACACCACGGAGATGTACCTTCGCACCATCCTCGACCTCGAGGAAGAGGCGATCGTGCCGCTGCGCGCGCGCATCTCCGAGCGCCTCGGACACTCGGGCCCGACGGTCTCGCAGACCATCGCCCGCATGGAGCGCGACGGCCTGGTCGTCGTCTCCGGCGACCGGCACCTGGAGCTCACCGACGAGGGTCGTTCCCGCGCCACGCACGTGATGCGCAAGCACCGTCTGGCCGAACGCCTGCTGGCCGACGTCATCGGACTCGACTGGGCCTTCGTGCATGACGAGGCCTGCCGGTGGGAGCACGTCATGAGCGAGCAGGTCGAGGTCCGCCTGCTCGAGATGCTCGGCAACCCGACGGAGTCCCCGTACGGCAACCCGATCCCCGGACTGGCCGAGATCGGTGGCCCCGCGGCCGCCGGGTTCCTCGATGGCGTCCAGAACATCGTCGCCGCGACCGAGGGCACCGACGCCGTCACGACCGGGGTCGTTCGACGCCTGGGCGAGCCCGTGCAGTTCGAACCGGAGCTCCTGCACCAGCTCCGCACCGCCGGCGTCATGCCCGGGCGCGTGGCGAGCGTGCAGCGTGCTGGTGCCTACGTCGCGGTCCGCGTCGAGGGTGAGGACTCGGGCATCGAGTTGCCGATCGAGGTCGCGCAGCACGTCTACATCGAACGCAGCTGACCGTTCCTGGTCGTTCCTGAGAGTCTTTACCGTTTCGTTACCTGCGGGGCGTTTGGTCTCGACTCGGTAACGACGCTTCCGTACACTCGTCCGAGTCGCCGCGCTGCCCCTGAGCCGGAGACCCGTGGCAGGACGTCTCGAACCCGTCTCCTGCCTCGATCGGAAACGATGACGAACGGATGGGGTTGCACACCGCCGGACACCCACGGCGGCGTGATGACGAGACGTTGGAGACACACCTCTTGACGCAGACCGGTACCGCCGCGGACGACCAGACGTCCGCGAACCCGACGAACACCGAGAACGCCACCACCGCCCCGCTCACCCGGCGGGCCGTGCGCGAGACCGAGGGCCGCCCGGTCCGCAAGGTCGTGCCGGTGCGCTCCGCCCCACTGCCCGGTGGTCGTCGTGCCGCGCAGGCCGCGGCAGCCGCGAGCACCGCGAAGGCCAGCTCGTCGTCGCGCAAGCGCAAGTTCCTCGCACCGGTCGTCCTCACCGTGGCCGCCGGCATGTTCGGCACGGTCGCGGTCGCCCCGGCCTTCGCCGCGACGACCTCGAGCAACTCGACCGCCGTCGCCGATGCCCAGCGTCAGGTCCGTGCCACGCAGAGCCAGGAACTGGCGGTCTCCGACGCCGTGGCGCTCGCCGACACGAGCCGTGACGGCTTCGGCGCGACGTCCACCGCGACGCTCGACGCCGAGAAGGCCGCGAAGCAGGCCGCCGCCGACCAGGCTGCCGCTGCGAAGGAAGCCGCCGAGCAGACCCAGACCGCCCGCGCCGCGACCGCGAAGCAGTACTCCTCGTACACCGGGCCCACCGCCGCCGAGTACGCGGCCAGCTCGTCCGCCGCCGACACCCCGTTCTCGCTGCCGGCCGTGGTCGCCACGGGCAAGCAGTACATCGGCACCCCGTACGTCTTCGGTGGCGCGGACCCGTCGGGCTTCGACTGCTCCGGCTTCATCATGTTCGTGTACGCCCAGTACGGCATCAACCTTGCGCACTCCGTGCCGCTGCAGGACCAGGCCGGCACCACGATCCCCGAGTCCGAGGCGCAGCCCGGCGACGTCGTCATCTTCAACAACGAGGCGCACGACGGCTTCTACATGGGGAACGGCATGATCATGGACGCCCCGAAGCCCGGTGGCACCGTGCAGATCCGTCCGATCTGGACGAGCGACTACCACATCGTCCGCTTCGGCATCTAGCGAACACTGCCGCCGGGGGAGTGTGAACTTCTCCAGAACCGGCCCGCACACCCTCGTGCCGGGCCGGTTTCTGGGTTAACCTGACGCTGCACCGGTCCGCACCGGCGCGAACAGGAGACCCTCATGTCGATGTTCCGCACGACCCGCACCATGGGTCGGCGCGCGCGCGTCGACATATGGTCGAGTACAGCCTGCGTGCACGAGCACGCCCCTGCATGACGAGAGCACTGCCCATCCGGGTGGTGCTCTTCGTGGTTCCAGGGGTGTGAACAGGTCGTCCTCACCCGTTCGCGTCGTCGGTCCGACGCACCCGCAGCGCCTGGAAGCCGTCCAGGCACGTCGGAAGGGAACCCATGCGCACTCTCGTCCTCAACGCCGGTTACGAGCCCCTCGCGGTGATCTCGTTCCGACGAGCCCTCGTGCTGGTCATGAACCAGAAGGCCGCCATCGTCGCCGCCGACGTCGAACACCCGGTCACCGGGTCGACGTCGAGCTACGACCGTCCGTCCGTCATCATCCTCACCCGCTACGTGCGCATCCCGCACTCCAGGCTCGTGCCGGTGTCCCGTCGCGGTGTGCTGCGTCGGGACGGCAACCACTGTGCCTACTGCGGCCGGCACGCCACCACCATCGACCACGTGCAGCCGCGGTCGCGCGGTGGGCAGGACTCGTGGGAGAACCTCGTCGCCTGCTGCCTGGCCTGCAACAACACCAAGGGTGACCGCACCCCGCAGGAGATGGGGTGGCGCCTCCGGTTCCCGCCGAAGGTGCCGCACGGGTCCTCGTGGGTCGTGCGCGGCATCGAGCGCCCGCAGGCGGAGTGGGACGAGTACCTCGTGGCCGCGTAGCGGCTGTCGGTACGCACCAGGAGACGGACTGGAGGCCCGTGGCGACGCCGCCACGGGCCTCCAGTCCGTCCGTCGCGCGTCCAGGGCCCCCGGAGCGTTCCGGGCTCGCACTACGCTGACGTGAGGACCAGTCACCAGACGCCCCGACGACCGAGACCCACGAGGACAGCATGGCCGCAGGAGCACGGCAGTCGACCGAGACGGCAGCGGGACGGAACCCCTGGCAGCGGTTCTGGAACCGCGGCGGCTGGTGGCGCGCGGTGCTGGCCGTCATCCTCTACCTCGCCGTCTACGAGGGGCTCGGCTGGCTGAACGCCCACACCCTCGCCAGTGGCATCACCGCGGACGAGCTGTTCGCCTCACCCCGCGGAGCCGTCGTGGGCGTCGCCCTGCCGATCATCGTGATGGGGCTGCTCACCCTGGTCTTCGTCCGCACGCTCGGATGGGGGCGCGAGGTCTTCGGCCGCCAGCCACTGCCCGGACGCGGGTGGATGTGGATCGCCGTCGTCCTGCTGCTCGTCCCGATCGTGATCCGGCTCGTCGCGACGAACTGGTCGTCGTACTCGGTCTCCGTGGTCTTCGCGGTGCTGTTCCTCGGTCTGTGCATCGGGTTCGCCGAGGAGCTCATCGCCCGTGGCGTCGCCGTGAACCTCCTCCGACGCGGTCACCACACCGAACGCACCGTCGCGCTGCTGTCGTCGCTGCTGTTCGGGTTGATGCACGCCTCGAACGCCATCGGAGGGACACCGCTCGTCACGGTGGCCGTCACGGTCGTGTACACGTTCGGCGCCGGCATGATGTTCTACCTGTCGATGCGGGTCACGGGCAGCATCGTCCCCGCGATGCTCCTGCACGCGGCGACCGACCCGACCACGATCCTGGCGACCGGTGGCATCGACACCACCGCTGCGGCTGCCGGTGACGCGGGGCTGATCGGCTTCGCGGGGATCTTCAACTTCGCCTACCCGGTGCTCGCACTCCTGGTGCTCTTCTTCATCAAGGGCCGAGTCAGCAGCCCCGAGACCGGGACCGGGACCGAGACCGAGACCGACCAGCAGGGAGTGGCCGCATGACCGCCGAAGTCGATGGTCGTCGCGAGGTCCCGAGGCTGTTCTGGATCGCCCTCGTCGCCTGTGTGGTCTACGTCCTCATGGCCGCCGGGGTGGGGAACCTGCTCAGTGTGGTCGTCGACGGGGAGAACCACCCGATCGCGGACTGGCTCGCCGGCACCTGGATCCCGGTCGGCATCATGATCGCCGCCGGAGTGTTCTTCGCCCGGCGCTCGGGTTGGTGGAACAACATCTGGCGAGAACCGGCCGTCGCCGTCGGTCGACCCCGGCGCTGGTGGTGGCTCGCCGCTCCGGTGCTGTCCCTCGTCTCGACAGTGATCCTGTACAGCCTCGTGCCGTGGTCCGAGGCGTCGGTCGGGATCATCGTCGTCGTGCTCATCGGTGCGCTCGGCGTCGGCGTCGGCGAGGAGCTGTTCTTCCGCGGGATCCTCGTCACCGCGCTCCGCGCACACCACTCCGAGTTCGTCGTCCTCATCGTCTCCTCGGTGATGTTCGGCCTCGCCCACGTGGTCGGCTTCGTGATCGCCGGACTCCCGCTCGGCCTGGTCCTGTTCCAGGTGGCGTTCCTCAGCATGGACGGAGCCCTCTTCTACGCGGCCCGCCGCGCCACCGGGAAGCTGTGGGTGCCGATGCTCCTGCACGGGCTCAACGACGCCGCGCTGTTCCTGCAGACCGCGGGCCGCGACCACGAGGGCGCCGAGCCCCCGGCAACCACCGGAGTCATCGAGATCATCCTCATCGCGCTCTCGGTCGCGATCGCGATCAGCGTGGGGCGTGAGACACTCCGCAGTCGCCGTGACCACCGCGCCACGCCGGGCGGCACCGAGGCCAGCTGACCCGGCCGGGCTGTCGGGACGGGTGCCGATCGATTTCACCTGCCGTCCACGCCGTGTGCACCGGGACGGAACCCCGCCCCACCGCTGACCTGCGACAGTTGCGGCATCCGCACCGGACCGGTGCTCCGCGGCGCCCGAAAGGTCTTCATGCCCCGCTCCGCACGCACCGCACTCGACACCGAGACGGACCACCAGCCGCTGACCGAACGGTACGACGTCGTCGTGGTCGGCGCGGGCATCGTCGGGCTCGGTATGGCCTACGAGGCGCTCCTGCAGGGCGCGCGGGTCGCGGTGGTCGATCGTGCAGGCGCGGTCGTGGGGGCGAGCGTCCGGAACTTCGGTCACGCCTGCGTCACCCCGCAGACCGGCGAGGCGGCCGGGTACGCCCAGGAAGCACGCCGCCGCTGGCTCGCACTCGCGCAGCTCGCCGGGTTCACGGCCAGCGAACGCGGTGCCCACGTCGTCGCCCGTCGTCCCGAGGAGCTGGCGGTGCTCGAGGAGTACCGCGACTCCGGCGCGGACCTGCGGCTGGCCGACGCGGCCGAGATCACAGCGGCGGTGCCGGTCGACCCCGGCTCGGCCCTCGGCGGCGCGCATCTGGCGCACGACCTGCAGGTCGACCCCCGCGAGGCAGCTCCCGCGATCGCGCGCTGGCTCGCCGGGCAGGGGGTCACCTTCCACTGGCGCACCCCCGCGCTCGAGGTCACCACCGGCGCCGTCCGCACCGGTCGCGGCGTCGTGGAGGGCACCCGGATCGTCGTCTGCACCAACCACGACCTCGACCAGCTCTTCCCGGTGCTCGCCGAGTCGATCGGCCTGGTCCGCTGCCGGCTCCACATGCTGCGTGCGACGATCCCCCTCGCCTTCCCGCTCGCCACACCGCTGCTGACGGGATGGTCGCTGCTGCGCTACTCGGGGTTCGCCGCGGTGCCCGGAGCGGCTGCCCTGCGGGACCGGCTCGCCGCCGACCTGCCCGAGGGGATCCGGTGGGACCTCAACCAGATGTACACGTCGCCGCCGGACGGCAGCGTCATCGTCGGGGACACCCACGAGCGCGGGGTCGACGCGCCGCCGTTCCAGGACGAGGACGGCTTCCGGCTGCTCGTCACCGAGACCGAGCGGCTGTTCGGTGCGCCGGTCTCCGTGGTCGACCGGTGGCAGGGCGTCTACGCCTCGGCCCCGGGACGGGAGTTCCTCATCGACCGGCCGGTCCCCGGGGTCGACGTCGTGACGGTCACCACGGGCATCGGCATGACGACCGGCCTCGGCATCGCGCCGATGGTCCTCGGCTGAGGGGGACCGTCAGTCGCGGAGCATCCGACCACGCCGGCGAACGGTGCGACCCCGGCGGCCTCCGGCACCGGCGAGGTCGTCACGCGGTCGTCACACCGTGGCAGCTGCGTCGTCGACCTCGGCAAGTACCGACGGCAGCTCGGCGACCGAGTCGAGGACGTGGGTGTGCGCGACGGTCGCGAAGTCGGCGTCCTGGTGCGTCCCGGTCCGCACGCCCGCCACGACGGAGGCGCCGGCGCGGTGTCCCGTGAGCAGGTCGGCGACGGTGTCCCCGACGACCGCCACGTCACGGACGTCGTCGGTGCCGGTCCGGAGCACGGCGGTGAGCACCATGTCCGGGTACGGGCGCCCGCGTCCGGCGTCGGCGGGGGAGAGCGCGAGGTCGATCAGCGGCCGCCAGCCGAGCAGGTCGAGCACCGCGTCGCGCGTCGTGGGCGAGAACCCGGTGGTCAGCGCGATCCGTCGCCCCGCTGCGCGGAGGGCGACGAGCGTCTCGACGGCGCCGTCCACCGGCCGCACGCCGCGGTCGAGGGTCATTGAGTAGGCGCGCTCGAAGGCGGTGTTGGCCGCCTCGGCGCGGACCCCGTCACCGTCGAACAGCGCCGTGAACACGGCGATCTTCGACTGGCCCATGGTATCGACCGCGTACTGCACCGCGCGGTCGTGCTCCGAGCTCCCGTGCTCGAGGCCGACGTCGGTGAGCGCGGTGCGGAAGGCGTCGAGGACGACGCCACCGTCGTCGACGGTGGTTCCTGCCATGTCGAGGCAGACGAGCGAGATCATGGGACTCCTGGGTACGTGCCGTCACGCCGGGACCGGCGCGGTCCGACCAGCGTCGACGCACCCCGTTGCGGGCAGAGGATGCGCGGGTGTCCGCCAGGTGAACGCCGCCGGGAGGCTCGTCACGGCCTGTGCGGACACGCAGTCGGTCCGCCAGGGGGAGCGGCCCAGTCCCCGCTCGCCCATCTGCGTCGGTGGCGCTGAGTAGCGTCGGCCGCATGGGCGAGACACCGCACATCGACGACGCGACCATCGACGACCTGCGCGCGCGGCTGCGCGCCACGCGCTGGCCGGACGCACCCGCCGGGGTCGGCTGGTCGCTCGGCGTGGACCTCGACGTCCTGCGCCCGCTCGTCGAGTACTGGGCCGACGGGTTCGACTTCGACGCGCACCGTGCCGAGCTCGCTGCGCTGCCCTCGCGCCGTGTCGTCGTCGACGGCATCGGCGTCCACGTCCTGCACGCTCGCGCTCCGCAGCCCGACGCCCTGCCGGTCCTGCTCGCGCACGGCTGGCCGGACTCCGGGTGGCGGTACCGCAAGGTGCTGCCGATGCTCGTCGACGCCGGGTACGACGTCGTCGTGCCGGACATGCCCGGGTACGGCTTCTCGGACGCACCGCCGCAGGTCCTCGATGCCCGGCAGGTGGCCGGCATGTGGGCGACGCTGATGACGGACCTGGGGTACGAGCGGTTCGCGGTGTCCGGCGGTGACATCGGCACGCACGTCGCCCGCTACCTGGCACTCGACCACCCCGACCGGGTCGTCGCGGTGCACCGCATCGACGGCGGGCTCGCCTGGCCGGGCCTCGATCCGTCGACGTTGTCCGCCGCCGAGCGGGAGTTCGTCGCCGCGACCGATCGGTGGCGCACAGCCGAGGGTGCCTACGCGATGCTGCACCGGACGAAGCCGCAGACCGCCGCCGTCGGGCTGAACGACTCACCCGCGGGTCTCGCGGCCTGGATCGTCGAGAAGCTCCGGGCGTGGAGCGACTGCGGCGGGGACCTGTGGTCGGTCTACACGCGCGACGAGGTCCTGGCGCTGCTCACCGAGTACTGGGCCACCGCCACGATCGGCTCAGCGATGCGGATGTACCACGCGAACGCGGCGATCCCGGCGGAGCAGCTGGAGCGACGGGTCGAGGTGCCGTCCGGGTTCTCGATCTTCCCCGGCGACATCGTGCGCGCGCCGCGCGAGTGGCTCGAGCGCACCACGAACCTCGTGTTCCACCACGAACTCGACCGCGGCGGGCACTTCGCGCCGTTCGAGCAGCCCGACCTGTTCGTCGACGAACTGCACGCGTTCCTGGGGCCCTTCCGCCGCTAGAGTGGACGGGCCAGCCTCTGTAGCTCAATGGAAGAGCAGTTCCGTCCTAAGGAAACGGTTGGGGGTTCGAGTCCCTCCAGGGGCACCAGCGCCACGTGGCTCGGTCTTTGTGGGCTCCTCGTCGGATGTGCTCCGCGCGAGGAGCCCACAAGCCCACGAAGGTGGACCAACAACTTTGGCATGCGGTGCTGGCAAAGCGATCATCGCTCTCAATGCGAAGCCTCAGTCCCGATAGTGCTTCACACGGGCCTGCCAGTCGTTGAACCAGGTGACTTCAGCTGCAAGCTCGTCCGGTGTTGGTGGCACATAATTTTCTTCAGGGGCGTTATCGTGACGTGCCGCCCACCCAGAAATTCTCTCGTAGGACGATTGGAATTCATCGTGATCCGTCTGCGAGAACTTCGGAAGAATCTTCAGCATCCTAGGTCTCACCTCGTTGGTCCCGCGGTCGACAAGTTCGTTGACTACGTGGAGGTTCACGGCTCTTTCCAGCGTCTCAGAAAGTTGGCCAGCAATCTTAGCGGCCCTTTCCGCGTACTCCTCCTCAGACAAAGCGCCGCGCCCACTTTTCACCCGAGCTATATCACCGCTGAGCTTATTGATGCGTTGCGGTATGTCCCGGACTGCCCAAGGCAGCGCTTCAGTAATCAAGCCTGGCTTGGTGTCTCCCATCCGCTGAATTGATCGCATGGTGACATCTACCGACTGCCGTGCCGCTTCTCTGTTGAGCGCATGGACGAACGTAATCTCGTGCGTCAACACGATCACCTGTCGGTGACCGGCAAGTTCAACGAGGCGCTTCGCGACCTTCGACCGCCTTCCCGCGTCAAGCGAGGAGACCGGGTCATCGAAGACAACTGCAGAGCGCGAGGCGTCAAGTTCGACCTCGGTGAGGAAGCCAGCTAGGCCCAGGGCAGTCTGTTCCCCTTCGCTTAGCACCTGATCAACGTCTGCATCGCGGAGCGAACCGAGCAACGTGGGTTGGTGCTCGAGCGTCGCGCTCCTGCCCCGGCCGGTGCGATTCAAGGTGATGCGGCGCAACTCCAGTCGCTCGGTTTCTCGGGTAAAGCGGTCCCGGACTTCCTCCGTGACGTATTTATCTGTGAGCTCGCCCCTCTTGGAAGTTAGGGCATTCGTAGTAGTCTGACGACGAGCGGCCTCGATACGTGAACGTATAGCCAGCCACGTGATTTCCTCAGTGATTTCCACTGAAGCCTCACCGAGTGCTTTTGCATCTTCGTACTCGACCACTTTGTCACTTGTTTGTTGAAGGACGGCCGCGAACGTTTTGGCGTCTAGCTGGTCGGCCTGAGATGTGAGTTCTCTTTCTCTGGCTGTCATCCAAGAGCTGAGGCTTGCATCGATTGGCGCGGGAGTGTGCTCAACGAGCCCATCGAGCCACTCGACGGCAGAGTTCGACGCCGATGTCGCTTCTTCCAAGCGGGTTAGCGCGCGCGCCGCATCCTCGCCCTCACCGCTGAGGCGATCGATCGCTGCGGAGATATCTAACGGTAGTGCGGCAAGAGCTCGTAGTGCTTCGCGACGTACTGAGAGTTGCTTCGCAGCGGCTTCGGAATCGCGGGCTGTTGTGTCGGAAACAAACTTTTCGAAGTTCGACAAGCGCTGAGCGGCCGACTCGGTCAAAGGCTGTTGGCATAGTACACACACCGCGTTCTCGCCGACGAATGGGTAGGCGTGCGGATGGTAAGCCTCAGTGCGGGAGTATTCGCGTGCTGCTTCCCAGAGTGCACGCCACGTTCCGGAACCAACATCGGGAAGAGGCTCTGACTCGAACGTTAGTGCGGAAGCGATGCGGGCGGCCTCCTGCAGCTGCAAGCTGTGGTCTCTCGATTGGCGAAGACTCTCCATTGATTCGACGGAGAGTAAAGTCTCGAGCGTGTTGGCATGGGTGGCCAGCTTCGCCCAATTGCGTGCGATACCGATAAGTCTGGCCTTCTCCTTGGTCGGGTCGCTGCCCTTGAGCCGGGCTTCCTCCCCAAGGTATCTTGCGAGCTCCTCGCCCAGGTTGGCGGGAACGGCTATCGCCTCGGTCACCTCTTGGTCGGTGGTGGTGGCCGAGAGTGACTCTACGAAATTGAACGCGGTCGTGCCAGGATGAAGCGTTGGAAGCTTCGGACGTCCCGCATCTCCTTCGTTCAGTTGCCTGACTAGCTCTTTAGAAAGCCTTTCGCATGTATCTGAAAGTTTGTCTAAGATGGTGAGCGCAGAAGGACGATAGCTGATCGTCGAGGCCATACTTACGTAAGCATCACCGCAGTCCTCGTCGTAGAACCGTACGCGGGCTAGGTTTGTATCTTGCGGGTCGCCAAGATTCCAGTTTAAGCTTTTCGTTCCGGTGCGGTAAACGAGCTGAGCGCTTTGTGGAGTGCTGGTCTGCCCGAAAACGTCGCCGAGAAGATGACTTGAACGGACTCGCGCGGTCACAGCTTCGCGAATGATTCTCGCGTACCCGGACTTTCCGCTGCCATTGTTCCCAAAAGCGATCGTGAGGCCGCTGTGTCCAAATGAGAGAACTTGATCGGGAATGAGGGCATTTACCCCCTCGACTTCTGAGACTTCTGTAAGATGCACAGCATCTGCGGTGTCCGTCGCTCCAGGTATAGCTGCGGCTTCTATATCCGGCACGGCAGGGTATTCCCCTGAAAGGAGCTTGCCTGCGATCTCGGTCACATCTTTATCAGACAAGGCGTCCTTGCTGCAAAGCTGCGCGAATGCGTCTTTTTGCCAAGCGGGGCGCGTATTAACCCAAGCGGCAAGGTCTTCATTTAAAGACATGGTCCCTCATTCGGTAGGTGCTAAAGGTGGGTGCAACCCGATGGCTCAATCGAGTGCCGAGGCAGTGAAAGGCGCGACAAGTCATTCGGCGGTGCGCTCGGGCGGCCCGCGGTCATAGGCCATCCCAGAGGCGCCGCAGTCGATTCCGCGTGAGAGGGTCGTATGACTCGGAAAGAAGAAGGTTTCGCAGATATGCGTATTGAAGCGGTGCTGACGTTGCAAGGATGTTTCCCACCGGTCCGGTGCCGCACATCGCGCGGATATCTTGCTTCCAATAGGACCAGGTCTGGTCTGTTACGCGGCCCAGGGCGCGTAGCTGAATCTGATCTTCGCTGAGGGTGAGGTAGTCCTTGACTACCGCCTTGTCGTGACGATTAAGCTGACCCTTGGTCTTCCAGCCGGCAGATTGCCGGTCCATCAGTTGCCAAAATCGCAAGAGATACTGCATTTCAAGCTCACGATGCATTTGACGATTTATGTGCCGAATCTGAATCATTGCGAGGAGGACTGCCAGAAGTGTTGCAAGCGAGATGAGTGCAGTTAAGCCCTCGGCCCAATTGGGTTGTGTGTTTGAGAACATTTTCCTGATTGATGTGTGGAGCGAGTGGTTGCCGAGACCGCTTGGTGGTCCCGCGAAAACGGGTGAGCAAAGGCCTTGCGGAACGAGGTCAGTCTGGTGGGCGCGCTTTTTGTGGCACATTTGATCGGAGTAAATTCGAACTTGGCGCTCAAGCTCGACAATATGAGATCCAATCGGCTTCGGGGAGTGACCCAAACGGGGGTGCCCTCTAGCGCGACATGCTTGATCCAGCGCGGCGGTGGCTTGGGGTGGTTGGCTGGATGTATCGGGAGGGCGCTCCGGCGTGCCTCGGGCTCGTGCTTTCCCGCCTGGCGTTCGTCAGCGAAGATCAGTTCTCCACAACCGTCGCCCCGGACGGTAGTCGACCCCGCTGGCCCCGTACGATTGACCCCGTGTCCAAGGTCCTGAGCAGTCTCCCCGTCGGCGAACGAGTCGGCATCGCGTTCTCAGGGGGTCTCGACACCTCCTGCGCCGTTGCCTGGATGCGCGAGAAGGGAGCGATCCCTTGCACGTACACGGCCGACATCGGCCAGTACGACGAGCCCGACATCGACGCCGTCCCGAGCCGCGCCCACGAGTACGGCGCCGAGATCGCCCGACTGGTCGACGCGAAGAGCGCCCTGGTCGAAGAAGGCCTGGTCGCCCTGCAGACCGGTGCGTTCCACATCCGCTCCGGCGGCAAGACGTACTTCAACACGACGCCGCTCGGCCGCGCGGTGACGGGCACGATGCTCGTCCGTGCGATGAAGGAAGACGGCGTCGACATCTGGGGCGACGGCTCCACCTACAAGGGCAACGACATCGAGCGGTTCTACCGCTACGGCCTGATGGCCAACCCGCGTCTGCGCGTCTACAAGCCGTGGCTCGACTCCGAGTTCGTCGAGGAGCTCGGCGGCCGCAAGGAGATGAGCGAGTGGCTCGTCGCCCGCGGGTTCCCGTACCGCGACTCCACCGAGAAGGCGTACTCGACCGACGCGAACATCTGGGGCGCGACGCACGAGGCGAAGAGCCTCGAAGAGCTGTCGAGCGGCCTGGACATCGTCGAGCCGATCATGGGCGTCGCCGCCTGGCGTGACGACGTCGAGGTCGCGACCGAGATCGTCAGCGTCCGGTTCGAGGCCGGTCGCCCCGTCGCGATCAACGGCGTCGAGTACACCGACGCGGTCGCCCTGGTCTACGAGGCGAACGCCATCGGTGGCCGCCACGGCCTGGGTGCGTCCGACCAGATCGAGAACCGCATCATCGAGGCGAAGAGCCGCGGCATCTACGAGGCTCCGGGCATGGCGCTGCTGCACATCGCCTACGAGCGCCTGCTCAACGCGATCCACAACGAGGACACGGTCGCCTCGTACCACAACGAGGGCCGCCGTCTCGGTCGCCTGATGTACGAGGGCCGCTGGCTGGACCCGCAGTCCCTCATGCTCCGCGAGTCACTGCAGCGCTGGGTCGCGTCCGCCGTCACCGGCGAGGTCACGCTGCGCCTGCGTCGCGGTGACGACTACACGATCCTCGACACCACGGGCCCCGCGCTGTCGTACCACCCGGACAAGCTGTCGATGGAGCGCGTCGGCGACGCGGCCTTCGGCCCGGACGACCGCATCGGCCAGCTCACCATGCGCAACCTCGACATCGCGGACTCCCGATCGCGGCTCGAGCAGTACGCCGCCGCCGGCCTCATCGGTGGCGCGACTGCCGAGCTCGTCGGCGAGCTCGAGGCGGGCGAGGCCGAGGAGATCCTCGGCGGCGCGATCGTCGCCTCCGACGCCGAGGACGCGATGGGTCGTCGCACGGACCTCGCCTCCGAGGGCGCGGCCTTCGACTCCGGCACCGACTGATCGAGCGGACCCGCGCCCTGGGCGCGACCCCCTGATGACGGGAGGCCCGGTGCCAGCTGGCACCGGGCCTCCCGTCCGTCAGCCGCGAAACGCATCCGCCTCGACGGCGATCGGGCGCGACCGTATCGTTGCGGTACCGGGTCAGTCATCAGGGACTCGTCGTCACGATGCTCCTCACGATCTGTGAGGTCTGGCACAGCGGGTCGGCCCGGACGGATCCGAGATGCGCATCATCTCGACGAAGGGCTGGTCGCCATGACCGCCACCATCCAGAACGCCTGGCACCGCCACGGCCTCCGCTCGCCCGAAGACCTCGCCGCCCTCGTCGCCGAACGCCTCGAAGGAACCGGCCACCAGCTCGTCAGCGTCAGCGAAGCGCGCTACGAGCCCACCTACGCGGACTTCCTCGGCGAGCAGCTCTGACCCCCAGCGGGCTGCCGCTCGACCGTCGGTAGAGTCTGCGCATGCGCACAGCCCGAACCACGGCGGCGGCACTGGCGATCGTCGCGGCGGGACTGCTGACGCTCGTCGGTGTCCAGCCCGCGTCGGCCCACTCGGCCCTGACCAGCAGTACCCCGGCGGACGGGGCGGTCGTCACCGAACCGCTCGAGTCCGTCGACCTGACCTTCTCGGAAGCGCCGCTCGCCGGCCTCGACGCCGGACTCCGGATCCAGGTGACGGACGCCTCCGGCACCGACGTCGCCACGGGTGACGTGACGGTCTCCGGAACGACCATGCGCCGCGCAGTCGACCTCGACCAGGGCAGCTACTCCGTGCTCTGGCGGTACGTGTCGCCGGACGGCCACCCGATCGAGGGCACGCTCGCGTTCGAGTACCGGGCCGCAGCGCCCGTGTCGACCCCGAGCACGAGTGTCACCCCGACCCCGACGGCGAGCACCGCTCCGACGTCGAGTGCCACCGCGACGGCCACCGGAGCCTCGGACGGTGCTCCGTCCTCGTCGCCGGGCATCGCGCCGGGCGTGTGGATCGGCCTCGGCGCCGGAGCCGTCCTGGTGGCCGGCGCGGTCGTCGTGCTGCTGCTGCGGCGCGGCCGCAGCGCGTAGCGCGCGCGGCGCCAGCCCACTTCGTGAGCAGGAACGGTCGGGTCGCACGCGCGCACCCGACCATTCCTGCTCACGAAGCGCAAACACGCAGCGCACGCACGCCAAGCGCACGCGGCGCACGTCACGCGACCACGCGACGGACGGGAGGCCCGGCGCCGGACCGGCACCGGGCCTCCCGTCCGCACGTGGTGCGTGACGCCGGGGGCGACGCGCCTCACGCCACGGGGGCGGTCTCCAGCGCGGCGTCGGCGCGTGCCGCGCTGCCCTCGGCCAGGCCTCGGGCGATGCGGCCCCGCGTCGCCAGCCAGAGGACGACCGCGGCGACGAACACGATGCCCTCGGTGGCGGTGAGTGCCCAGATGATGCCGGCGAGTCCGAACCAGACGTTGCCGGCGATCACGATCGGGATGAACAGCACGCCCTGCGCCATCGACAGCACCATCGCGGGCATGACCATCCCGGTCGCCTGGAACAGCGAGGTGAGCAGCCCCGTGAACCCGTTGACGACGGCGGCGACGAGCTGTGCCGTCAGGATCGTCATGCCGATCGCGAGTACCGAGTGGTCACCGGAGAAGATCGTGAAGACCTGCTCGCGGAACACGAACACGGTGCCGGAGAAGACGAGCACGATGCCGCCGACGGTCAGGGCCGCGGCGCGCAGGCCGGAACGGAGTCGAGCTGCGTCACCCGCTCCGAACGCGTAGGCCAGCAGCGGCAGCACGCCGATGGTCACGCCCATCACCAGGAACTCCGGCACCTGGGCGATGCGGACCGCGACGCCCATCGCTGCCAGCGGGTCGTCACCGTAGGCGGCGGCGAGGTTGTTGAGGACGAGTGTCGTGACGATGAGGAACGCGGACTGCAGCAGCTCGCCGACGCCGATGCCGAACACGGGCTTCAGGATGTCCGCCCGCAGGGTGAACCACTTCGGCGCGAAGCTGACGTTCTCGCTGTTCCGCTGCAGCCACGTCACCCAGTAGGCGATCGAGACCACGTTGGCCAGGCCCACCGCGAGTGCGGCGCCGCCGACACCCCAGTGCAGCCCCAGGATGAACAGGACGTCGAACACCAGGTTGCCGACCGTGGACAGGACCAGGCCGATCATCGCCTGCCGCGCGGCACCCTCGGAGCGGACGATCTGCTCGAGCGCGAAGGACGCGGCGAGGACGGGGACGAACGCGAGCATCACGGCGACGTACTCGCTCGTGGCGGGGACCGCTGCCGCGTCGGCACCGAGGACGGCGACGAGCGGGCGGAGCAGCAGGAGACCGACGACGCCGAGCACGGCGCCGGTCACGACGGCTCCCCAGAGGGCGAACGAGGCGACGTGCTTGATGTCCCGCGCCTTGTCGGGATCGTGTTCCGAGGCGCCGAGCAACCGGGACATCAACGCGCTGCCGCCGACGCCGAACACCCCGCCCACGGCCATCACCAGGCCGAGCAGCGGCGTGCCGAAGGTGATCGCGGCGAGCAGGGACGTGTCGTGCTGCGCGCCGATGAAGCCCGCGTTGATGACGTTGTACAGGGCGCTGACGACCATCGCGGCGGCCATCGGCACGCACAGGTGCACCAGGGCTCGGGCGATCGGGGCAGCGGAGAGGTACCAGCGGTTCGTCGCCGCAGCGGTGGTGGTGGAGGACATGACGGTTCCCTTCCGGGCATGGCGGTGGGCGCGCCGACGGACGCCGGCACGGCAGGGGGGAGCGCGCGACCGGTGGGGTCGCGGGATCGCAGGGTCGCGGGTCGGGAAGGCGCGGGATCGCGGGGTCGCGAGGGCGCGCCGGCGGATCCGGCCGGGAGGCGCGTGGTGCGTGAGCGGGTCGGTGCGGTGGCGCGCGTGGCGCCGGTGGTGCGGCTAGCGGGTCGGCGGCGCGAGTTCCGCGGTCACCTTCTGCAGCAGTCGCCGCAGGGTGTCGCGTTCGTCCTCGTCGAGGGGTGCGAGCAGGGAGTCGTCGAGGGCGACCATCGCGTCGGTGAACCCGGCGATGAGGTCGATGCCCGCCTTGGTGGCGTGCACCGTCTTCGTCCGCCCGTTCGTGGCGTCCGGTCGTCGTTCGATCAGGCCACGCCGCTCGAGCCCCTGCAGGAGACTCGAGACGCTGGCCGCGCTGGTCCGGGTGGCCTCGGCGACGTCCCGCTGGATGGCGCCGGGGTGTTCCTGCAGGTACCCGAGCACGAAGGACTGCTCGTGGGTGAGGTCGCGTTCACGGACCCACTCCTCGGCGCCCTTGCGCTGTGCCCATCCGATCCACCGCATGAGCTGGAGCGGTGTCGTGAAGTCCGATGCCTGCATGATCAGGACTCTAACTGTTAGCCATCGAACTGTCAACAAAGGCACTACGAGTCGTGACCCCACAACGGGGGTGTCGAGTCCCGCCCGGACCCTGATACCTTCCACAGCAAGCGGCCTCACCAACCGCCCTCGGCCCGTTCGACGGGCCCCACATCCCCCGGGCTCACCACCGGGGGCGGATCAGCGGCGGAGAGCCCGTCGGGGGAGGAGGCACCGTGCCACACCACGGACCACCCACCGCGATCCCGGCGCGACGAGTTCGTCGCGCCTGACCAGGGCGGACGCCGGCGGGTACCGGCGTCCGCCTCACCGGGTCCGCGACGCGTTCGGGTCGTCGCGGATCCCCGGGGCGGTGGTGATCGGGTCGCCGCCGCCCCGGGACCTCCCGGTCGATCCGATGGACGTCTTCGGGAACCCGCCGGTCCACGGAGCCGGATCGGCGTGATACTGGGGTGGTGCGTGAACTCCAAGCCGCCATCGCAGCGGACCTCAACGTCCAGTCGACCATCGACCCGGAGCAGGAGGTCGCCCGTCGTGTCGGGTTCCTGCGCGACTACCTGCTGACGACCGGGGCGAAGGGGTACCTCCTCGCCATCAGCGGCGGGCAGGACTCCACCCTGGCCGGCCGCCTGACCCAGCTCGCGGTCGAGTCGCTCCGCGCCGAGGGGCACCCGGCCGAGTTCACGACCGTCCGCATGCCCTACCGCGTGCAGGCCGACGAGGACGACGCCCAACTCGCCCTGCAGTTCATCGCGGCCGACCCGGGCGTCACCGTGAACATCGAGCACGGGGTCGACGGGGTCATGCAGGACACCGCGGCCTCGGGCGTCGAGCTGAGCGACTTCGTGAAGGGCAACGTCAAAGCGCGCATGCGCATGGTCGCCCAGTACGCGATCGCCGGGCAGCGCGGCCTGCTGGTGGTCGGCACGGACCACGCGGCAGAGGCGGTGACGGGCTTCTTCACCAAGTACGGCGACGGCGGCGTCGACCTCACCCCGCTCACCGGGCTCTCGAAGAGCCAGGGGCGGCAGCTGCTCGAGCACCTCGGCGCACCGGCCCGCCTGTACGAGAAGGCACCCACCGCCGACCTGCTCGACGAACTGCCCGGGCAGACCGACGAGGCGAACCTCGGTCTCACCTACGCCGAGATCGACGCCTACCTGCAGGGCCACGACGTGCCGGTCGAGGTCGCCGAGGCGATCGAGTCGCGCTACCGCGCGACCGAGCACAAGCGCCAGGTGCCGGCGACGCCCTTCGACGACTGGTGGCGTGCGGGCGCGTAGGCGCTGACGCGACACGGCCGGGAGGCGCGGTGCAGGTGATCCTGCACCGCGCCTCCCGTCTGTTGTCCCCAACCCTTCCCTGCGCGCCCCGGCTGTCCGCGTGCGCTCCTAGGATGGGAGCCAACGGAACAACAGATGCGGAATCCAGGCTGGCGCCTGGTCCGGAGGGGGAGTCATGGAAGTCCTGTTCGCGCTCGGAGCCGTCCCGCTGGTCATCGTGGGGATCATCGTCCTCGCCGTGATCGCGCTGATCTACGCCAAGGTCGTGTACCGCAACGCCGGTGCCGACGAAGCGCTCATCATCACCGGCAAGCGCTCTCGCAAGGTCAAGAACGCCGACGGCACCGAGACCGTCGAGTCCGGCATCAAGGTCGTGCTCGGCGCCGGTGTGCTCGTCCGCCCCTTCTTCGAGAAGGTCGCGAAGCTGTCGCTCAGCTCGCGTGCGATCGACATCAACGTCAACGCGCAGGACTCCCGTGGCGTCACCATCGACGTCGAGGCCGTGGCGCTCGTCAAGGTGGGCGAGGCCGACGCGTCCATCCGGGCGGCAGCGCAGCGGTTCCTCGGTCAGGAGAAGAAGATCGACGACTTCGCGCGCGAGGTCCTGTCCGGCTCGCTCCGTGCCTCGATCGGCGCGACCGACGTCTCGACGATCATCCGGAACCGCGACCAGCTCACCGTCGCGGTCCTCACCGTCGCGCAGGACGCCCTGCACAGCCAGGGGCTCGACGTCGACTCGTTCGAGATCAAGGGCATCTCGGACCGCAACGAGTACATCAGCGACCTCGGTCGTGCCGAGCGTGCACGCGTGCGACTCGAGGCCGAGAACGCCGAGGCCCAGGCCGACCGCGAAGCGCGAGAAGCCCGCGCCACCGCCGACCAGGCGATCGCCGAGGCCGAGAACACGCTGGCCATCCGTCGTGCCGCGCTGCAGCTCGACGCCGACCGTGCATCCGCCGAAGCTGCTGCCGCCGGCCCGCTCGCCCAGGCGCGTGCGTCCCAGGGCGTCGTCGAGCAGGAGCAGATCACCGCGCAGAAGCGTGCCGAACTGCGCCGTGCCGAGCTCGAGTCCGAGGTGTCCGCCGTCGCCGAGGCCCAGGCGCGCAAGACCCGCGTCGAGGCCGAAGCCGCCGCCGGTGCCCAGGTCGAGACCGCCCGCGCCCAGGCCGAGGCCCGCCGGATCTCCGCCGAGGCTGTCGCGGCCGAGGCGAAGGCCGAGGCGGACGCCCGCAAGCTCGCCGCGGACGCCTCACGCGCCGAGGGTGAAGCCGCCGCCGACGCGATCCGTGCGAAGGGTCAGGCCGAGGCCGATGCGACCAAGGCGCAGGCCGACGCGCTCGCACAGCACTCCGAGGCCGTCCTGCGGGTCAAGGCCATCGAGGCACTGCCGAGCATCGCCCGCGAGCTCGCTGCTCCGATGAGCAACATCGACACGCTCACCGTGGTGTCATCCGACGGCGCCGGTGCACTGTCGAAGAGCGTCGTCAGCCAGTTCAGCGAGGTCGATGCGCTGCTCGGTGCCACCGCCGGGTTCACCCTGAGCGACATCGTGAAGAGCACCACGACGGGTCAGGCGGCTGCCCGTGCCGTCGTGCGCGAGCAGTCGGTGCCACCGGCCGAGCCGACCGAGTAGCCGGGCGGACGCCTGCAGCGGGCGCGACGGGGGATCAGCCCTCGTCGCGCCCGTTCTCGTTCTGCGGGTCGCGCTGCTGTGCGCCGGCGTCCTCACGCTCGTCGGCGAGCCGCTGCTGCCAGACGACGCTGCGAGCCGCACCTTCGAGCACGTCGTCGACACTGCGACCGCTCTGGGCGGCGAGGGCGCCGCTGAGTCCGGCGGTCAGGGTGCCGCCGGCCGAGGCGAGTCGCTCGACGACCTCCTCCTGCCGCGGGGTCAGGGGCTCGTCGACCAGTTCGTCGATCGTGTCGCGGATGTTCTGCTCGCTCGCGTCCAGTGCCGCCTCGTCGCCGGACTGCAGGGCTGCTGCTTCGCCGACGACGACGAGACCGAGGCGCGCGGCGTCGTCTTCGGGACGCGGGGTGCGGTGCTCGTCAGTCATGCGGTGGACCGTACGCTCCGGTGCGCTGCGCTCCCTGGACAGATGCGTCCCCCGAGGCATCCTGAGAACCCGTACACGAACGTGCATGCTCGGCAACTTTGCGTTGGCAGCAAATGTGCTTGCGGTGTAAAGTTGCAGAGCCTGCAATGTTGACACCCGTTCGGGGTCCCGACCAGGCCGACGACCACCACGCCACATCCCCTGTGAGGAACTCCGCATGTCCACTGCCACCGCACCCGTCGAGGTGTCGCGCGGACGACAGGACTCCCCGGCGAGCACGCCGGGCAAGCCGATCATGTCGCACCGCCAGATCCTGCTCGTCATCTACGGCCTGATGGCGGGCATGTTCCTGTCGTCGCTCGACCAGACCATCGTCGGCACGGCGATCCGCACGATCGGCGACGACCTGCACGGCCTCGACCAGCAGGCCTGGGTCACGACGGCCTACCTGATCGCGTCGACCATCACCACGCCGATCTACGGCAAGCTCTCCGACGTCTTCGGCCGTCGCCCGCTCTACATCTTCGGCATCGCGGTCTTCATCCTCGGGTCGCTGCTCTCGACCCTGTCGACGTCGATGACCATGCTCGCGGCCTTCCGTGCGTTCCAGGGCATCGGTGCCGGTGCGCTGATGTCGCTGCCGCTCGCGATCATGGGCGACATCCTCGCGCCCCGTGAGCGCGCGAAGTACCAGGGCTACTTCCTCGCGGTCTTCGGCATCTCGTCCGTGATCGGCCCGCTCATCGGTGGCCTGTTCGCCGGTGCGAGCTCGATCGTCGGCATCACCGGCTGGCGCTGGGTCTTCCTGATCAACGTGCCGATCGGCGTCGCCGCGCTCCTCATGGTGATCGCGTTCCTGCACCTGCCGAAGTTCGGCGAGGCCAAGGCCAAGCCGCGCATCGACTGGTGGGGCGCGACCTCGGTCATCGTCACGCTCGCCCCGCTGCTCCTCGTCGCGGAACAGGGCCGCACGTGGGGCTGGGGTTCGGCCAGCGCGATCGCCTGCTACGTCATCGGTGCGCTCGGCCTCGTCGCCTTCCTGGTGATCGAGACCCGCATGCAGGACGACGCGATCATCCCGCTCAAGCTCTTCCGCTCGAGCACGTTCTCGATGGCGACCATCCTGGGCTTCCTGGTCGGCTTCGCGATGTTCGGTGCGATGCTCACCATCCCGCTCTACCTGCAGATCGTCACCGGCCTGACGCCGACCGAGTCCGGGTTCGCGACGCTGCCGATGATCGGTGGCCTGATGATCGCCTCGATCGCCTCGGGGCAGATCGTCGCCCGCACGGGCCGGTACCGGATCTTCCCGGTCATCGGCACGGCCCTGGTGTCGCTCGGCTACGTCGTCCTGACGTTCATGACGATCGACAAGCCGCTGTGGTTCCTGATGATCGGCATGTTCCTGATCGGCCTCGGGCTCGGCCAGCTCATGCAGAGCATCACCCTGGCATCGCAGAACTCGGTGGAGCCGCGCGACATGGGTGTGGCGACGTCGTCCGCCACGTTCTTCCGCCAGATCGGTGGCACGCTCGGCACCGCCGTCCTGCTGTCCGTCCTGTTCTCGCTCATGCCGACGAACATCCTGCACGCCACGGCGGACGAGTCGAACCTGAAGCCCGCCCTCAGTGCGGCGCTCGACCCGGAGATCGCCAGCGCGAAGGCGAACCAGGGCGTCATGGACCAGATCTGGAACCCGATCGTCACCCCGCTCCAGCAGCAGGTGCAGTCCGGCCTCGACACCGCCACCGACCAGGTGGCCCAGGCCACCGCCGGGGCTCCCGACGCCGTGCAGCAGCAGGCGCTCACCGCCGCCGCCGACAAGGCGCACGCCAGCGTGCAGGACGGCCGGCTCGTCGTCGACTGGTCCGACTCGTCGCAGCGCACCTACTGGGCGGACCAGCTCGCACCGGAGCTGTCGAAGCAGATCGACAAGGGCGCGAACGACTCGAGCGACTCGAACGCCGAGACGAGCGACACGTCGTACCTCAACGGTGCGGACGCAGCCCTGACCCGGCCGTTCATGTCCGGGTTCAACGCCTCGGCCGTGACCGTCTACTGGGTCGGCTTCGCGGTGATCCTGCTCGCGTTCGTCCTGAGCTTCTTCTTCAAGGCACCGCCGCTCCGCAAGAGCTCGGCCCTGCAGGAGCAGGCGGACGACGCGGGCACCGCCGACGACCTCGAGGCGCAGGCCGTGCGGGCCGCGGACACGATGGGCTCGCCCACCGCTCCGGTCACCGGTTCGATTCCCGTCCAGGGCGGTCGGTCGCAGGTCTGAACCACGCCGGGCCTCCCCGTCACACGACGCGGAGGCCCGGCGTCGCACGGACCCGAGAACAGGACGGAGCGCAGCACGTGCACCAGCCCACCACCACCGAGGACCTCGTCGCGAGCGACTGCGGCCTACGGGAGCGCAAGAAGCAGCAGACCCGGTCCGCCATCCACCGGTCGGCACTCGCCCTGGTCACCGACCACGGGCTCGCCGGGGTGACCGTCGAGCAGATCTGCGCGGACGCCGGGGTCTCCCCGCGGACGTTCTTCAACTACTTCCCGTCGAAGGCCGAGGCAGCCCTCGGATTGCCGGCGACGACGGTCCCGGAAACGGCGCGCGCAGCGTTCCTCGGTTCCACGGGTCCGCTCGTGGCCGACCTCTGCGACCTCGTCGCGCACACGGTCACCCTGCCGCAAGACCGCCGGCGCATGAAGGAGCTTGTCCGAGCCCGCCCGGAGATGGTCCCGGCGATGATGCAGTGGATGGCGCACGCGCGGCAGACCGTGCTGGCGGTCGCCGCCGAGCGCGTCGACGAGGACACCGCGCGGACCGCGACCACCCTCGTGATGGCCGCCGTCATCGAGTCCGCCCACCGGTCGGCGGACGGCTCGCGCGACGAGCTCGCGGCGCGGCTGCGCGCGGTCGTCGCCGAGATGGGGCGGCTCGCCACCGCCTGACCAGCGTGACCATCGCGTCGCCCCCGGCGCGGGGCGACCACGGCCTGGAGGCGCGGTGCGGGTCGGACCCGCACCGCGCCTCCAGGCCGTGGTCGCGTCCACACCGTCGGTCGCGCAGTCATCGGACGGTTGGGCGGCCACTTTCGCCAGAACCGCAAGAACAAGGCTCTTGACGCACGAGACATCGGATGTTTTGATTGCACCGTTCGGTCGACGGAGACCGGACGGCAGGAGACACAGATGAGCCGCATCACCGGTCTGCACGTGCACGACATCCGGTTCCCGACCTCGCGGGAGCACGACGGGTCCGACGCCATGAACCCCGCACCCGACTACTCCGCCGCCTACGTCGAGCTCACCACCGACGCGCTCGACGGCCTGGTCGGCACCGGCTTCGTCTTCACCATCGGCCGCGGCAACGAGGTGCAGGAGTCGGCGATCGCAGCCCTCCGTGGGCACGTCGTCGGCGCCGATGCCGAGGCGGTCCTGGCCGACATGGGCGGTACCTGGCGCGCGATGGTGCACGACTCGCAGCTGCGGTGGCTCGGGCCGGAGAAGGGCGTCATGCACATGGCGATCGGCGCCGTCGTCAACGCCCTGTGGGACCTCCGTGCGAAACGTGCGGGGCAGCCGCTGTGGGCCCTGCTCGCCGACCTGCGCCCCGAGGAGCTCGTCGACCTGGTGGACTTCCGGTACCTGACCGACGCGATCACCCCGGCCGAGGCGCTCGAACTGTTCCGCGCCGCCGAACCGATGCGTGCCGAACGTCGAGCGCGCCTGGAGCGTGATGGCTACCGTGCCTACACGACGACCCCGGGCTGGCTCGGCTACGACGACGAGAAGCTCGCGCGGCTGTGCCGGGAAGCCGTGGACGACGGGTTCACCCAGATCAAGCTGAAGGTCGGCGGCGACGTCGACGAGGACGTCCGACGGATGGGCATCGCCCGCGCCACCGTCGGCCCGGACGTCCGGATCGCGATCGACGCGAACCAGCGCTGGGACGTCGACGAGGCCGTGACGTGGATCGACCGGCTCCGCCCCTTCGACGTCGCGTGGGTCGAGGAGCCGACGAGCCCGGACGACATCCTCGCCCACGCCGAGATCGCCCGGCGCATCGCCCCGATCCCGGTCGCGACGGGGGAGCACATGGCGAACCGGGTGATCGCGAAGCAGCTGATCCAAGCCGGGTCGATGTCGGTGCTGCAGATCGACGCCACCCGGGTCGCCGGGGTGAACGAGAACCTGGCGATCCTGCTCCTCGCCGCCAAGCACGGCGTCCGTGTGTGCCCACACGCCGGCGGCGTGGGCCTGTGCGAGGCGGTGCAGCACCTGTCGATGTTCGACGCGGTCGCCCTGACCGGTGACCTCGACACCCGGTGCATCGAGTTCGTCGACCACCTGCACGAGCACTTCGTGACACCGGTCGACGTCCACGACGGCCGCTACTGGCCGCCGACCATGCCCGGCGCCGGCACCGAGATGCTCGCCGACACCCTGACCACCCACGCGTTCCCGGACGGCCCGGTCTGGGCCGAGGCCGATCCCGATCGGGTCCCGGACGCCGTCCGGGTCGCCTGAAACCCCACCGCACACCCCATCACCACGACGAAGTGGAGACACCGATGCAACGACGACGCACCGCCGGGCTGGCGGCAGCAGCAGCTGCCGTGCTCGTGCTCACCGGCTGTTCCGCTGGCAGCAACGCCAGCGACGGCCAGTCCGAGGACTCCCTCACCTGGGCCATGTGGATCGCCGGGAAGGAGGACAAGGCCGCGTGGCAGAAGGTCGCCGACACGGTGAAGACCGACGACGACGTGGACGTCTCGATCCAGGGCTCACCCTTCAACGACTACTGGACCAAGCTCCGCACCCAGCTGTCCACCGGCACCGCACCCTGCATCGTGAGCATCCAGTCGCTCCGCGCCGCGAACTACACGGACGTGCTCGTGCCGATCGACGACATGGCGAAGCAGGCCGACCTCGACCTGGGCGAGTACGACCAGACCGGGCTCGACGGCATGAAGGTCGACGGCAAGCTCTACGGGCTGCCGTACGACACCGGCCCCATGGTCATGTTCTACAACAAGGACATCTTCGAGAAGGCGGGCGTCGACGAGCCGAAGCCGGGCTGGACGGTCGACGAGTTCGAGGACGCCGCGAAGGAGCTCAAGGCCGCGGGCACGCCGATCTGGGGCACGAGCGTCGAGGACATCCCCCTGGAGTCGATGATCCTCGGCTACAACGGCGGCCGGGTGATCGATGCCGACGGCACGCTCGACGCCTCGAACGCGGAGTTCGCCGAGGGGCTCGACTGGATCGGCGGCCTCGTCAAGGACGGCTACGCCACACAGGCGAGCACCGACGGCTCCACCGACGACAACGCGTTCGTGTCCGGTGACGTCGCCATGTACAGCGACGGCCCCTGGTCGATCATCAGCCAGAAGGCCAAGGTCAAGTTCGACCTCGGCATCACGACGATCCCCTCGGGCACGGACGGCCCCAGCTCGTTCGCCGCCGGGTCGGGCTTCGGCATCTCGAAGCAGTGCAAGTACCCCGAGCAGGCGTTCAAGGCCATCACCACGATGACGAACGAGGCCACGCTCACCTCACTCGCCGAGCAGGGTCGCGCCTTCCCGGCACGCACCGCGGCGCAGCAGGCCTGGTACGACAACGCCGGCATCGACGGGGTCGAGGACGCCCTGAAGACCGGACTCGAGAACGCCACCCCGTTGCCCGGCAACAAGCAGAGCGACCAGCTCAACCAGCTCTTCGCGCAGTACGCCCTGCAGGCGGTGAACGGACAGACCTCCGGCAAGGAGACGATGTCGTCCATCGCGAGCCAGCTCGGCTCGCAGTGACGGGCGTCACCCCCTGACGGACGGAAGGCGCGGGTGGACCCCGCCCCGCGCCTCCCGGCCTGTCCCATCCCCTGACCAGGACCGCGCGAACGACGAGGAGGTCGTCGCATGACCACCATCCAGGACCCACCCGCCGAGGCGGCGCTGCCCGCCCCCGCGGTCGCGGTCGCGACCGGCGCGGCCCCGCGCCGGAAGGACAGCGGCGCCGACGCCGAGCTCGGCCGCCGCTCCTGGTGGGGCGCCGCCTTCGCCGCTCCGCACTCGATCGGCCTCGTCGTGTTCACGGCGTTCCCGATCCTCGCGTCGCTCGTCGTGAGCTTCATGAACTGGCCGATGCTCGGAGAACGCTCGTGGGCCGGCCTGTCGAACTACGCGCAGCTGTTCTCCGACCCGATCTTCCGCACCGTGACGCTGAACACCGTGCTGTTCGTCGTGCTCTACGTGCCGCTCAACCTGGTCGTGTCCCTCGGGCTCGCGGCCTGGCTCACGCCGAAGATCCGCCACCGCCACGTCTTCCGCGTGCTGTTCTTCATCCCGACCATCACGCCGATCGTCGCGAACGTCGTCGTCTGGCGGATGCTGTACCAGCCGGGTGGTGCCATCGACGCGACGCTGCAGTCGACCGTCGGCGTGAACGCCCCGAACTTCCTGGCCGACGACAACTGGGCCATGCTCGCCGTCGTCGCGATGAGCGTCTGGCAGGGGTTCGGCTACAACATGCTGATCTTCTCGGCGGCGCTCGACTCGGTGCCGGAGAACCAGATCGAGGCTGCGCAGCTCGACGGGGCGAACGCCTGGCAGATGTTCTGGCGGATCAAGTTCCCGCTCATCTCGCCGTCGATCTTCTTCGCGACGATGATGACCCTGATCACCTCGTTCCAGGTGTTCGTGCAGCCGTTCGTCCTGACGAAGGGCGGCCCCGGCACCGCGACCGAGACCCTGGTGCAGTACATCTACAACACGGGGTTCCAGACCCAGCAGCTCGGACTCGCATCGGCCGGGGCGTGGGTGCTGTTCGTCATCATCCTCGGGATCACGGCCATCCAGTTCCTCGGACAGAAGCGGTGGGTGCACTATGAGTGAGCTGACCTCGTCCAACCGGACGATCAACCCGCGGGCACTGCCCCGCACGCACCGGCAGACCGGCCGGGTGCGCCACGCGGTGGGCTACGTGCTGCTCTGCCTGGTGGCCCTGCTGTTCGTCTCGCCGCTCATCTACATGGTGGCGACGAGCCTGAAGCCGTCGGCCGACGTGTTCACGACCCCGCCGACGCTCTGGGGCTCGTCCATCGAGTGGGGCAACTACGCACAGGCGTTCACGTACCTGCCGTTCGCCCGGTTCATCCTGAACGGCGTCTTCGTCGCCGCGGCCGGCACGGCGATCAACGTCGCCGTCGCGGTGCTGTCCGGCTACGCGTTCTCGCGACTGCGGTGGCGCGGCCGGAACACGGTGTTCGTCCTGTTCCTGGCGACGCTGATGATCCCGCAGGACGTCCTCGTCATCCCGATGTACGTGATGATGCAGGGCTTCGGGTGGGTCGACACGTTCCAGGCGCTCATCATCCCGTGGGCGTTCACGGCACTCGGCGCGTTCCTGGTGCGGCAGTTCTTCCTCACCGTGCCGCAGGAGCTCGATGACGCCGCCCGGGTGGACGGTGCCGGAGCGATCCGGACGTTCTTCTCGGTGATGCTCCCGCTGGCCCGACCGACGATGGCGGTCCTCGCCGTCTTCTCGTTCATCGCGTACTGGAACTCGTTCCTCTGGCCGCTCGTCATCGTCAACGACGTCGAGGCCCGTGGCACCATCCCGCTCGGCCTGCAGCAGTTCTTCGGGCAGCAGGGCTCCGAGTGGAACCTCGTGATGGCGGCGTCGGTGATCTCGATGCTGCCCACGGTGGTCCTGCTGATCCTGCTCCAGAAGCACCTCGTCAAGGGGATCGTCACCAGCGGTCTCGGCGGCCGGTGACACCGCCGACCGTCCCCCTCTCGTCCTCCACTGAAAGGAACACTGGCCTCATGACCATCACCGCACCTGCCGAGCCGCAGACCGCGACCGACTCCGCGGGGTTCCCCGCGTGGTTCTCCCACGACCGGTTCGGCATGTTCATCCACTGGGGGCTGTACGCCCTGCCGGCACGGCACGAGTGGGTGAAGAACCGCGAACGGATCACCGACGAGGACTACCAGAAGTACTTCGACCACTTCGATCCGGACCTGTTCGACGCCGCGGACTGGGCACGTCGGGCACGGCAGGCGGGGATGAAGTACGTCGTCCTCACCACGAAGCACCACGAGGGCTTCTGCCTGTGGGACACCGCCCTGACCGACTACAAGTCCACGAACACCCCGTTCGGCCGTGACATCGTGCGCGAGTTCGTCGACGCCGTCCGTGCCGAGGGGCTGCGGGTCGGCTTCTACCACTCGCTCATCGACTGGCACCACCCGGACTTCACCGTCGACGGCGTGCACCCCCGGCGCGACGACTCGCCGGAGGAGATCGAGGCGTTCAACGAGGGCCGCGACATGTCGCGCTACCGCGAGTACCTCCACGGTCAGGTCGAGGAGCTGCTCACCGACTACGGGCAGATCGACTACCTGTTCTACGACTTCTCGTACCGGGACAACGACCACGAGGACATCTGGGGCGGCAAGGGCCGGGACGAGTGGGGGTCCGAGGAGCTCATGGCGCTGACGAAGCGGCTGCAGCCCGGCATCATCGTGAACGACCGGCTCGACATCCCCGGTGACCTGGTCACCCCCGAGCAGTACCAGCCCGACAAGCCGATGGAGGTCGACGGCGTCCCGGTGCCGTGGGAGGCCTGCCAGACGCTGAACGGCTCGTGGGGCTACGACCGCGACAACCTGAACCTGAAGCCGGTCGACCTGCTCGTCCGCATGCTCGTCGACGGCGTCTCGAACAACGGGAACATGCTGCTCAACATCGGCCCGACCGGTCGCGGTGAGTTCGACGGGGTCTCGCGGCAGACGCTCGACGGCATCGGGACGTGGATGCACCAGCACGCTCGCTCGGTGTACGGGGCGGGGCCGTCGCGGTTCGTCGCCCCGCGGAACACCGTCTACACGCAGAACGGCAACCGCCTGTACCTGCACCTGTTCGCGTGGCCGTTCGAGCACGTGCACCTGCCCGACCTCGCCGGCCGGGTGGCGTACGCGCAGCTGCTCAACGACGCATCGGAGATCCACTTCCGCGAGATCCCGCCGGGCACCCGGGCGCAGAACACCGGGCTCGGCGGTCAGCCCGCCGGCACGCTCACCCTGACGCTGCCGATCGTGCGGCCCGACGTCGCCGTGCCCGTCGTCGAGCTGTTCCTGCGCGACTGATGCAGCGGATCCTGACGCGGACGCGACTGCGGGCCGGGAACGAGGCGGCGTACGACACCGTGCACACCTCGGTCCCGCCCGCGCTCGCGGCGCGACTGCGCGAGGCCGGCGTGCACGACTGGACGATCTGGCGGGACGGGCTCGACCTGGTCCACCTGATCGAGGTCGAGGACCACCGGGCGATGCGCCGGGCGCTCGCCGAGGACCCGGTCAACGCCGAGTGGCAGGAGACGATCAACCCGCTGCTCGAGGCGGACGACGACTACTCGGGCGACGACGACGGGGTCCCGCGGGTCTGGTCGCTGGCGGACCAGGTGCACCACGCGGACCAGGTGCACCACGCGGACCAGGTGGACCCGTGACGGCCCTCGACCTGGACCTGGACCGCGGTCCGTTCTGGTTCGGCGGGGCCGGCATCGGCAACCTGCTCCGTCCGGTGTCCGACGACGACGCCCGCGCCACGGTCGACGCCGCGTGGGACGCCGGGGTGCGCGGGTTCGACACCGCCCCGCACTACGGCCTGGGCCTGTCCGAACGGCGGCTCGGGGCGGCGCTCGCCGGGCGCCCCCGGCAGGACTTCCTCGTGTCGACGAAGGTCGGGCGGGTGCTCGTGCCCGGGCGCGGTGACGGCGACGACCTGGCGTCCGGGGGCTTCGCGGTGCCGGACGACACCGTGCGGCAGTGGGACCCGTCGCCGTCGGGCGTGCGGCGCTCGCTCGACGAGTCGCTCGGCCGCCTCGGGCTCGACCACGTCGACGTCGCCTACCTGCACGACCCGGACGTGTACTCACTCACCGACGGTCTGACCCAGGCGCTGCCGACGCTCGCCGAGCTCCGCGACGAGGGCGTCGTGCGGGCGGTCGGCGTCGGGTCGAACTCCGTCGAGGCGCTGTCGGCGGCCGTCGACACCGGGCTCTGCGACGTCGTCATGCTCGCCGGGCGGTACACCCTGCTCGAGCAACCGGCGGCGGCGCTCGTCGACCGGTGCGCGTCCCTGGGCGTCGCGGTCGTGGCGGTCGGGGTCTACAACTCGGGGTTGCTCGGGCAGGAGCGCCCTTCGGCGGGGGCGACCTACGACTACGCCGAGGCCTCCGCGCAGCTGCTCGCGCGGGCGAATTCCATCGCCGACGTCTGCGAGCGCCACGGGGTCACGCTGCCCGAAGCCGCGCTGGCGTTCCCGCGTCGGGCCCCGGCGGTCGCGGCGATCGCGCTCGGGGTGCAGTCCGCCGACCAGGTGCGCTCGAACGTCGCTCGGGCTGCGGCCGACGTGCCCGAGGCGCTCTGGGACGACCTGCGTGCAGCGGGCCTGCTCGCGATGTGACGCCACGTACGACGAAAGTCACCCCGAACCACGTCGTTGCGTGGTTCGGGGTGACTTCGGTGGTGCGCCGGTCGGACCGGCAGCGTGGTGCCTAGCGGCGCGAACCGCGGCCGGCGACGCGCGTGTAGATGAACAGCACGATGATGGAGCCGATGATCGAGCCGATGATGCCGGCGGGCTGGAAGAAGCCGTCGTTCCCGTCGTGGTTGAAGATCAGGTAGCCGAGGAACCCGCCGACGAACGAGCCGACGATGCCCAGGACGATCGTCATGAGGATGCCGATGTTCTGCTTGCCGGGGATGATGAGCCGGGCGAGAGCGCCGGCGATGAGTCCGATGATGATCAAGCTGATGATGAGACCGAGCACGGTGTCCTCCTCGTGGGTGCGGTTGCCGCGGCATGGTTGCCGGAGTCAGGGCCGAGGACCGACACAACTCCGAGGTTCCTGGGAGGATTGTCGGGTTCAGTCGAGGGAGCGCCGCAACCAGCGCTCGACACCTTCGACGTGGGACACGACGAGGGCCTGCACGAGCTGCGGATCCCGGCGGCGGATGGCGTCGACGATGGCCGCGTGCTCGTCGAGGGTCCGCTGCACCGAGCCGTTCTGCGTCAGTCCGCGCCACACCCGCACCCGTACCGTCTTGCTCGACAGGGCGTCGAGCAGCCCGGACAGGTACTGGTTGCCGCCGATGCCCGCGATGGTCGAGTGGAACAGCAGGTCGTGGGCGACGAGGTCCTCGACGCCGGTGTCCTCGCCGACGGACTGCATCAGGGTCGCGAGTTCGTCGATCTGCTGCTCCGTGGCACGGGCCGTCGCCAGGACGGCGGACGCCGGTTCCAGGATGCGGCGCACCTCGAGCAGGTCGACGAGCGACCGGTCGTGGTGCATGTCGACGACGAACGACACCGCCTCGAGCAGGACGCCCGGTTCGAGCGACGTCACGTAGGTGCCGTCGCCCCGTCGGACGTCGAGCACGCGGATCAGCTCGAGCGCCTTCACGGCTTCGCGGAGACTGTTGCGGGACAGCCCGAGCGACTCGCTCAGTTCCTTCTCGGGCGGGAGGCGCTGGCCGGGTTGGAGCTCGCCGCTCACGATCATCTGCTGGATGCGTGCGATCGCATCGTCGGTCAACGACGCCACGTCACCACCTCCTGTGGACCCGGCCGCGTGCGCGACGGGACGTCCCGACGATACCCGGGACGGGCCTCCAGGCCGGTGCGGCGGAGCCGCGGGACGACCATCAGGCCGGCCGCAGCCGGAGTGCCTGCATCCCGCCGTCGACCGCCAGCTCGGCGCCCGTCGTCGACCGGGCGAGCGGGCTCGTCAGGTAGGCGACCGCCTCGGCGACCTCCGCTGCCTGCACCAGGCGTCCGTGCGGCTGACGTGCCTCGAGCGCGGCGCGTTCGGCGGCCGGGTCGTCCGCGGACGACAGGAGTCGCGCGATCCACGGGGTGTCGGCGGTGCCGGGGTTGACGGCGTTGACGCGGATGCCCTCGCGGACGTGGTCGGCGGCCATCGCGCGGGTGAGTGCGGAGATCGCCCCCTTCGTGGCGGAGTAGAGCGCCCGCTGGGGCAGTCCGGCCGTGGCCGCGACGGAGCACGTGTTGACGATGCTCGCGCTGTCCGACGCTCGGAGGTGGGGGAGCGCGGCGCGGGACAGGCGCACGGCGCCGAGCACGTTGACCTCGTACACGCGGCGCCACTCGTCGTCGGAGTTGTCCTCGACCGTTCCCTGGGCGCCGATGCCGGCGTTGTTGACGAGCACGTCGAGACCGCCGAGCTGGTCGACGGCCGACGCGACGGCGGCACGGACGGACTCGTCGGACGACACGTCGCAGGTGACGGAGACGAGTCCCTCGGCGGCGGACGGTTGCAGGTCGAGCACGGCGACCGCTGCGCCCCGCTCGTGCAGGGCGGCCGCGATGGCCGCGCCGATGCCGGAGGCACCACCGGTGACGATCGCGCTGAGACCCGCGTGGGTGCCGGGCGTCCCCGTCGTGCCGGTCTGGGCGGTCGTGTCGTCCATCAGGCTGCTCCCACTGTCTGGCGCTGCGAGCCGAGCCCGTCGGCGGTGAGTTCGACCACGTCGCCGGGCTGCAGGTACGGCGCGTGCCCAGCCAGGGCGACCCCGGCCGGGGTGCCGGTGCTGATGACGTCGCCCGGGTACAGCACCATGAACTGCGACAGGTACCGGACGATCTCGACGGGTCGGAAGATCATGTCGGCGGTGGTGCCGTCCTGCCGCACCTCGCCGTTGACGGTGAGCCGGAGTGCGAGCGCCGCCGGGTCGACCTGGTCGGGGGTGACCAGCCACGGGCCGAGCGGGTTGAACGTCTCGCAGGACTTCCCCTTGTCCCACTGCCCGCCGCGCTCGAGCTGGAAGGCCCGTTCGGAGACGTCGTTCGCGATGGCGTAGCCGGCGATGCAGGCGCTCGCGGCCTCGTCGGAGTCGCAGTAGCGGGCGGTCTGCCCGATGACGACGGCGAGTTCGATCTCCCAGTCGGTCTTCTCGCTACCGCGTGGGATCAGGACCTCGTCGTCCGGGCCGATCACCGTCATCGGGTCCTTCATGAACACGATCGGCTCGGTCGGGATCTCGGCGCCGGTCTCGGCGGCGTGGTCGCGGTAGTTCAGGCCGATGCAGACGACCTTGCCGGGGCGGGCCACCGGTGCACCGCGGCGGAGACCCTCGGCGTCGGGCAGCGCTCGGAGGTCCCCGGCGCTGCGCGCGTGCCGGACGCGGGCGACCGGGTCGGACGCCAGGAAGGCCCCGCCGATGTCGGTCGTGATCGGGCGGAGGTCGAGGACCTCGCCGTCGGTGTCGACCGCGACGGGGATCTCGCCGCCCGCGGGGCCGAGTCGTGCGAACTGCATCGTTCCTCGCTCTCCGGCTGCACCGGCGCAACCAGAGACATCCTATGTCTGCTCCGAGTTGCCGACAAGGTCGTCGGTGCTGAGGGTCCTCCCATGCAGGTACGTGCGCTCCGCCGTCCCGCTCAGCACCGACTGCCGTTCGTCCGCGGTCAGGTCGGCCAGCGCGTCGGTGGTCCGCCGCACCACGTCGTCGTAGGTCGTGGCGAGCGTCGAGACGGGCCAGTCCGACCCGAACAGCGACCGATCCGGGCCGAACCGCTCGACCACGGCGCGCACGTACCGGTCGACGGGCTGCCGTCGCCACTCCGGTCCGGCCTCGGTGAACAGTCCGGACACCTTGCAGGCCACGTTCGGCCGCGCGGCGAAGTCGTCGATCCGGGCCGCCCACCCGGGGTCCCCGCCCGCGATGTCGGGTTTGCCGGCGTGGTCGAGGACGAACGATCCCTCGGGCACGGCGTCGAGCAGCGCGAGGGCAGCGCGGTGCTCACGCGCTCGGACGAGCACGTCGAACACCAGACCGGCGGCGGCCACCGCACGGACCCCGCGGACGACCTCGGGGCGGGCGAGCCAGTCCGGGTCCGGTTCGTCGTGCGCCTGGTGGCGGATGCCGACCAGGAGGGTGCTGGCCGGCCAATTGCCCACCAGCTGGCTGCCGGCCGGCCGATTGCCCGCCAGCCGGCTGCTGGCCGGCCGATTGCCCACCAGCCGGCTGCTGGCCGGCCGATTGCCCGCCAGCCGGCTGCTGGCCGCCCGGTCTCCGCCGGACCCCGCGATCAGTGCGGCGATCCGGTCGACGACGTCCGGGGCGGTCAGGTCCACCCAGCCGACGACCCCGGCGACCGGCTCGGGCTGCTCGAGGAGCCAGGCGGTCTCGCCGGGGTCGTGCACGGCCTGCACGACGATCGTCCGGGTGACGTCGGTGCTCCGGGCGGCGGCGCGGAGGTCGTCCACGTCGAACCGGCGGCGGATCGGAGCGACCGAGTCGTCCATCCAGGGGTACGGCCGGTCGGCGGGATCCCAGAGGTGGTGGTGAGCGTCGATGATCACGCGCTCATGATGCCCGATTCATCCGATGTCCGCCCGGGGGGCGGTGCGGCGATCTCTCGCGCTCAGCGACACCTCACGCGCCACAGTGCCCGTGAGGTGTCGCTGGGTGCGTGGAGTCGCTGCGGCCAGTGGCGATCAGACGACGCCGGAGGCCTCGAGCTCGGCCCGCAGCTCGGCGTCCGACGGCTCGACGAAGTGCTTGCCGTTGGGCAACACCACGACCGGGATGTTCTTCCGGCCGCTGATCGCCTCGGCACGGTCGGCCGCGGACAGGTCCTGCTCCACGTCGACGTACTCGTAGTCCACGCCGAGGGTGTCGAGCAGCGCCTTGGACCGACGGCAGTCGCGGCACCAGTCGGCACCGAACATGGTCACGCGGTCGGGGGCAGTCGTCGCATCGCTCATGTGCAGAGAGTACGTCGGAGCGCCCCCGGGCATTCCCGCAGCGCCGCCGAACCTGCGCCCCGCTCGCCCTACGATTGGCACATGCCGCCAGCACCCGACCCCGCGACGCTGGCCTGGGCCTCGGGGGCCGTGCGGCGCTTCGCCGCAGCGACCAACCTGCTCGTCGCCGCACGCCGGTTCCGCATCGTCGGCGGTGACCCCCGGGACGCCGCGACACTGCGGCACCTGCTGACCGCACTCGGCGCGCACGAGGCCGATCAGCCGGACCAGCCGGACCAGTCGGACCAGTCGCACCAACAGCGCCAGCCGTCCGACCTCGTCGACCAGCTCTGGTGCCTCGGTACGCCCGAGGAGTCGACCCCCGCCGTCGAGCAGGCCGCCGACCGCCCCCGCGGCACCACCCTGGTCGTCATCGACGCCGGCCGGTACCTGCCCGCCGTCGACGAGGACGCCTTCGGCCCTGTCACGCCCGCCCGCCCCGGCGTCCTCGCCGTCCCGATGCTCTCCGACGACGTCTTCCTGGTGTCCACCGGCCGCGACCCCGAGGACGACCCCGCAGCGGACGCCCGCCTGCGCTGGGCACGGCGTTCCATGCCGGTCGCCCGGTCGGTCGCCGCGGAACTCCGCGACGGTGGACTCCTGCGCGGCACCCGCATTGGCGTCGCGATGTTCCTCGAGCCCAAGACGGCCGTGCTGAGCCTGCTGCTCCGTGACGCCGGTGCCGAGGTCGTCGTCTACGCCCACGCCGACGAGACCGACGACGCCGTCGCCGACGCACTGCGGTCGGCCGGACTGACGGTCTTCGCGAGCAGCACGGCGACGCTCCCCGAGCAGAAGCAGCTGGCCCTCGCGATGCTCGACACCGCGCCGCACATCCTGCTCGACGACGGCTCGCACGTCATCCGGCTCGCCCACCAGGAACGCCCCGACCTGCTGCCGACGATGCTCGGCGCCGCCGAGGAGACCACGAGCGGCCTGCGACCCCTGCGTGTCCTGGCAGCGCGCGGCGAGCTCGGCATCCCGGTGATCGCGGTGAACGACGCCCGCACCAAGACGTTCTTCGACAACCGGTACGGCACCGGGCAGTCGACGGTGTTCGCGGTGTTCGACCTGGTCGACGGGCTCGCGTCCGGCACACACCGGGCGATGCCGGGAGGCGCGGCGGTCGTCGCCGGGTTCGGGCACGTCGGCGAGGGGGTCGCCCTGGTGCTCACCGCCCTCGGGTTCCGGGTGACGGTCGCCGAGACCGACCCGGTCCGCGCCCTGCAGGCGCGCTTCGCCGGGTACGCCGTGGCCCCGCTCGTCGAGGCGGTGCGTGACGCCGACCTCGTGATGAGCGCCACCGGGGTGCCGGACACGATCGACCTCGAGGTGCTCCGTGCCTGCGCGGACGGTGCAGTCCTCGCCGTCGCCGGTGGGGTCGACCAGGAGATCGCCGTCGACGACGCGCTCGCCGCCGGGGCCCGACGCCAGGACGTGGGGCCGAAGGCCGAGCGGTTCGTGTTCCCCGGGTCCGACGGTGGGCCGATCGTGCTCGACGACGGTGGCTGCATCAACATCACCGCGGCCGAGGGCAACCCGGTCGAGATCATGGACCTGTCGTTCGCCGTGCAGCTCGGCGCCGTCCGGATGCTCCTGGAACGCGGCGACGAACTGGAGCGTGCCGTCGTGCCGATCGAGCCCGCGGTCGACGACGTGACCGCCCGCGCGGCGCTCGCCGCCTTCGGGAGCCGACCCGTGCCTCCCTGCCTCCCCGCTGAGCACCCGGCGGACCGCGAGCCGGACGTCCGGACGCACCGTTTCGGAGACCCGGCGTGAGCGCCCGACAGCACCCGGTCACGGTGCACTCGGCGCGCGTCGTCGTCCCGATGACGGCGCCACCGATCGCGGACGGCGCGGTCGCCGTGCAGGACGGTCGGATCCTGCACGTCGGCGACCGGTCATGGGTCATCGACCAGCTCACCGGTTCCGGCGCGACCTTCACCGAGCGGCAGTGGCGTGGCGCGCTCCTGCCCGGACTCGTGAACGCGCACTCGCACCTCCAGTACACCGGCATGGCCAGTGTCGGCCAACGGCAGTACAGCGGGTTCGAGGACTGGGCCGCAGCGTTCAACGTCGACTACGCCGAACCGCACGACTGGCGGGCCGAAGCCGCGGACGGTGCACGGGCGTCGATCCTGGCCGGCGTCACGAGCATCGCGGACATCGTCACCGACATCGAGGCCTCGACCGCCCTGCAGGACGCCGGGCTCGGCGGCATCGCGTACTGGGAGGTGATGGACTGGGAGAACGACGCCTGGCAGTCGCACGGACGCGACCAGGTGCTCGACGAACTCGACCGGATCCCCACGACGCCCGGAGCCGGCCTGTCCCCGCACGCGCCGTACTCGCTCGAGGTCGCCCCGCTGCTCGAGCTCCCCGACATCGTGCGGCAGCGCGGTCTGCGACTGCACCTGCACCTCGGTGAAGCGGCATTCGAGGGGGAGCGCACCGCCCTCGGTCCGGTCCCCGGACTCGACGGGGTCGACGGCGTCGGCCACGGGAACGACTGGCACCTGGCGAACGTGCCGTCGTTCCGGGCGCTGCGAGCCCTGGGCTTCGGTGCGAGCGCGACCGCGTTCGTCGACCGGCTCGGGGTGCTCGGCCCGGACTGCCACATCGCCCACGGCGTCTACATGACCGCGGCCGACCGGGCGCTCCTGCGTGCTCGGGGCACCGCGGTGGCGCTGTGCCCCCGCTCCAACGCCGTCATCGGCCTCGACCCGCCGCCCGTCGCCGACTACCTGCGCGAGGGCAGCCCGATCGCGATCGGCACCGACTCCCTGTCGTCGTCGCCGTCCCTCGACCTGATGGCCGACGTCACCGCGCTGCACCGCATCGCCCGTGCCCAGGGCTACGGGCACCGTGACCTGCACGAGCGGCTGCTCGCGGCGGCGACCCTCGGTGGTGCGCACGCGATGGGACTCGCTGTCGGGCCGGACCGCATCGGGCACCTCGCCGTCGGGGCGCGCGCCGACCTGGCGGTCTTCGACGTCGACGCCCGCACCGTGCCGGACGCGCTCGCCGAACTCGTCGAGGACGGTGCCGGGCGGGCTGCCGCCACCGTGATCCGTGGGGTCGTCCGCGCCGCGGCGGGCGTCGTCACCGAACCGGCTTCCCCGCACATGGACATCCCCACACCGCACCAGGAGGAACGATGACCGAGTCCGCACCCCACCCCGGAATGGCCGCACGCCGAACCGTCACCGGTGAGCTGATCGAGTGGCTCGACGTGCCGAAGCGCGCGATCGCCCTCGGCATGGAACCGCACCCCGAGGGCGGCTGGTACGTCCGCACCTGGACCTCGCCGGCGACGGTCACCACCCCCGCGGGGGACCGTCCCGCCGCCACCCTGATCCACTTCCTGCTGCCCCCGGGCGAGGCCTCCGCCTGGCACCGGGTCACGAGCGACGAGATCTGGATGTGGCACGGGCCGGACACCGTCGACCTGCAGCTCGGGGGCGACGGCGACGTGCCCGAGCCCGGCGCGACGATCACGCTCGGCCCGGACGCCGGCCGCGACCGGGTGAACGACGCGCAGGCGTTCGTGCGCGGCGGGGTGTGGCAGCGGACGATCCCGGGCGACGGCGAGGTGCTGCTGAGCTGCCTGGTGTCGCCGGGCTTCTCGTTCGACGACTTCACGATGGCCGACTGACGTACCACATTGGTATGTTGGCTGGATGGAGTCCGGTCGCGTCCCTGCCCTCGCTCGCGCGGCGCTCGACGCGCCGTTCGAGTTCGCATACGTGGACGAGACCGGAGACAAGGGTGACCCGGCTGCGTCTCCGGGCGCGACTCGTACCTACACACTGGGGTGCGTGCTCGTCCCGGGCGGTGACTGGACCGATCGGCTCGACTGGCTGACGGGGGTCCGTCGTGAGATACGTGACACCTACGGCATCCTCCTGCGCCATGAGCTCAAGGCGAACGTGCTGCTGCGTGGGCGAGGAGACCTGCGTGACCTCGGGCTCGGAGACGGCCAGCGGCGTGACGTGTTCCGGAGGTCGCTCGGTGCGCTGACCGTCGTGGCATCGGGGGTCTTCGCGGTGGTGATCGACAAGGAAGCCCGGCCGATGGACTACCGGCCCGAGGACCGAGCGTGGACCTACCTGCTCCAGCGTCTGCGGATCCGGTCCGAGCAATCCGGCAAGCCGATAATCCTGGTGCACGACGCGGGCGACGACGCGACGGTCCGCGCGATCCACCGGCGCTTCCGTCGGCACAGCTTCGCGCCGGGCGGTTCTCGCGTCAGTGCGCCGCTGCTCGTCGAGGATCCGGTCCCTCGTGACTCGGGGTCGTCGTACTTCGTCCAGGCGGCCGACCTGATCGCGTACGCAGGGTTCCGGCGGTTCCAGGCGCCCGGCACGAAGACCGGCAGCGTCTGCGACGAGACGATGTGGGACGAGCTGTGACCCGTCTGGCGCACCGAGGTGACGAACGCACGGCGCGACGCCGTCGTCGTCTGGCCGTGACGGCGTTCGGGGGCGTCTGGAAACAGAAAGGGGGCGCCCCGTGCTGGGACGCCCCTTGATCTCAGACCTCAGCCGAGCATGCGCCCGGTTCAGCCTGCGTCGCCAGATTACCAGCCCGGTCCCGACCCGTCGACTGGTGTGTGACACGAGACCAGGTCACCGGGGCCGCCCGGAGTCGCGTTGGTATCCCACTGCGAAGTACACTTCGACCTGCCCCCACCCCCTCGCACGAAGGCCCGACCGTGACCCGTCACCTCCGCTTCACCCTCGCCGTCGCCACCGCCGCGGTCGCCGCCCTCGCCCTGTCGGCCTGCTCCGCCGGCGGCAGCAGCAACGCCGACGGCACCGTGACCGACGGCAAGCTCACGATCGCCACCGGTGACCCCGCGTACTCGCCCTGGGTCGAGGACAACAAGCCCCAGTCCGGCAAGGGCTTCGAGTCCGCCGTGGCCTACGCGGTCGCGAAGGAGATGGGCTACGGCAAGTCCGACGTCGTCTGGAAGCGCAGCACCTTCGACAGCGCCATCGCGCCGGGCCCGAAGGACTGGGACCTCAACGTCCAGCAGTTCTCGATCGACGCGAAGCGCAAGAAGGCCGTCGACATGTCGAGCGCCTACTACACGACGACCCAGGCGGTCGTGACGACCTCCGGGTCGAAGGCCGCCGGCGACACCACGATCGCTGCGCTCAAGCAGGACGCGATCGGCGTCGCGACCGGTTCGACGAGCATCGCGAGCGTCAAGGACGTCCTCGGTGTCACGCCGCAGGTGTTCAACTCCAACGACGACGCCGTGCTCGCGCTCAAGTCCGGGCAGATCGACGCGATCGTCACCGACCTGCCGACGGCGTTCTACATGGCCTCGGCCCAGGTCGACGACGGCACCGTGTCCGCGCAGTTCCCCGACGATGGCAAGGGCGACCAGTTCGGCTTCGTCCTGCCGAAGGACTCGGAGCTGACGAGCAAGGTCGACAAGGCCCTGAAGACCCTCGACGACGACGGCACCCTGCAGGACCTGCAGACCAAGTGGCTGTCGTCGGAGACCGGCACGCCGGTCCTGAAGTAACCGGATGACCCTGCCAGCAGGGGCCGGCACCCCGGTCGCCGCACCCGCGCCGAGCCAGGTCGAGCTCGAGCGTCGGCTCTACCGCCGCCAGCGTGGCCGTCGCTCGGTCGTGGTGTCGGTCGTCTCCACCCTGGTCGTGCTCGCCGTCGTGTACTTCGGCGTCGTGAACACCCCCGGCTGGGCAGCGGTGCAGCAGTCGTTCTTCGACCCGGAGACCGCGGTCGACACGTTCCCGGACATCCTGCTGGGCCTCTGGCTGAACGTCCGGATCCTGTTCTTCAGCGCCATCGGCGTCGCCGTGTTCGGCACGCTGCTCGCGGTCGTCCGCGGCCTGCGCAACCCGGTGTTCTTCCCGCTGCGGATGCTCGCGACCGGCTACACGGACCTGTTCCGTGGCCTGCCGCTCATCATCGTGCTCTACCTGGTCGGCTACGGCATCCCCGGGCTCGGGGTGTTCCCGCGGCTCCCCGCCGAGGTCTGGGGCACGATCGCGATCACCCTGACCTACTCGTCGTACATCGCCGAGGTGCTCCGGGCCGGCATGGAGGCCGTGCACCCCTCCCAGCGCCTGGCCGCCCGGTCGCTCGGACTCTCGCACGCGAAGACCCTGCGGCTCGTGGTGCTGCCGCAGGCGATCCGCAAGGTCACCCCGGCGCTGATGAACGACTTCGTGTCGATGCAGAAGGACGTCGGTCTGGTGTCGATCCTCGGGGCCGTCGACGCGGTCCGCTCCGCCCAGATCGCGCAGGCCGAGACCTACAACTTCACGCCGTACTTCGTCGCCGGGCTGCTGTTCGTGGTGATCAGCCTGCCGCTGATCCGCGTCACGGACGCGATCGCGCGTCGCCAGCAGCGGCGCGAGCAGATCGGAGGGACCGTATGAGCGAGGCCGGCCAGGAGGCCCGTGGTGCGTCCGGTACGGACGCCGCGGTGCTCGAACTGCGCGGGTTGCGCAAGGCCTTCGGCGAGCACGAGGTCCTGCGCGGGATCGACCTGACGGTCCACCGGCACCAGGTCATCTGCGTCATCGGGGCCTCCGGCTCCGGCAAGTCGACGCTGCTCAAGACGGTCAACCTGCTCGAGGGCATCGACGACGGCGAGATCCTGCTGCAGGACACGGACATCGCCGACCCGCGCGTCGCCGTCGACGCCGTGCGGGCGCGCATCGGCGTGGTGTTCCAGCAGTTCAACCTGTTCCCGCACATGAGCGTGCTCGACAACGTCACGCTCGCCTCCCGCCAGGTGCACGGCATCGGACGGGCCCAGGCCGAGGAGACCGCGCGCCGGCTGCTCGACCGGATCGGTCTCGGCTCGTTCGCCGATGCGTACCCCGACCGCCTGTCCGGCGGACAGCAGCAGCGCGTCGCCATCGTCCGGGCGATCGCGTCGGACCCGGAACTCCTGCTGCTCGACGAGGTCACGAGTGCCCTCGACCCGCAGCTCGTCGGCGAGGTGCTCGACCTGGTCACCGAGCTGAAGCGGCAGGGTTCGACGATCCTGATGACGACGCACGAGATGCACTTCGCGCGGAACGTCGCCGACCGGATCGTGTTCCTGCACCGCGGCGAGGTCGTCGAGCAGGGATCCCCCGCCGACGTCCTCGACCACCCGCAGCACCCGGCGCTCGTCGAGTTCCTCGCCCGCGTGCACGCCTAGGGCGTCAGCAGCACCTTGCCGATCACCTCGCCGTCGCGCACGCGGCGGTGGGCCTCCTCGACCTCGGCCAGGGGCAGCACCGAGTCGATGACCGGGCGCACCCGGCCGTCGGCGACCAGCGGCCAGACGTTGTAGCGGACCGCCTCGACGATCGCGGCCTTCTCGGCGAGCGGCCGTGCACGCAGGGTCGTGCCGCTGATCGTCGCGCGCTTCCGCATCAGCACCCCGAAGTCGAGCTCGGCGGTGCGGCCGCTGCCCGAGGCGATGACCGCGATGTGCCCGTTCGGGGCGAGGGCCTGCAGGTTCCGCTCCAGGTAGGACGGACCGACGACGTCGAGCACCACGTCGACGCCGACACCGTCGGTGAACGCCATGACGCGCTCCACGAAGTCCTCGGTGCGGTGGTCGACCACCAGGTCGGCGCCGAGCTCACGGGACGCGGCGACCTTGCGGTCGCCGCCGCTCGTCGCGATCACCGTCGCACCGAGGGCCTTCGCCCACAGCACCGCGTGTGACCCCATACCGCCGGTACCGCCGTGCACCAGGAGCGTCTGCCCCGGCCGGAGCCCGGCGAGCATGCCGATGTTGGAATAGACGGTGCAGGCGGCCTCGGGCAGCCCGGCCGCCTCGACCAGGTCGACGCCCTCAGGCACCGGCAGCACCTGGGTGACCGGCGCGACGACGAGCGACGCGTACCCGCCGCCGGAGAGCAGCGCGCACACCCGGTCGCCCACCGCCACGGTCGTGACGCCCGCACCGACGGCCCGCACGGTGCCGGAGACCTCGAGCCCGAGGACCTCCGAGGCCCCGGGCGGCGGCGGGTAGTTCCCCGCGCGCTGCTGCAGGTCGGCGTTGTTGACGCCGGCCGCGGCGACCTCGATCAGGACCTCGTCCGGACCGGGTTCCGGGTCGGGCAGGTTGGTGACGGACATGGAAGCGTCGTCGAACGTGATGGCTCGCATGCCCTCGACGGTACGCGCCACCCGCCTCCGGCCGGCTGCCGGGCTCCCACAACCCGGCCGGTCTCCCTGTGGATGTTCCCTGTACGCTCGATGACGGATCTGCACCTCATCCGGGGGAGTGCGGACAGATCGAGGGGGACTCTCCACCATGCCCAAGAAGCTCATCGCGCTGGCCACCGCCGGCCTCGCACTCACGCTGCTCGCCGGTTGCTCGACCGGACCGTCCAAGGCCGAGCAGTGCACGCAGTTCGAGAAGACCGTCAAGTCGGCCGCCCAGGGCGTCCAGTCCGAGGCCGCGAACCTGCAGTCCGACCCGGACGCCGCCGTCACGAAGCTCAAGGAGCTCGACGAGAAGATCTCCGACGGCGTCGACGACCTGTCGGACGACGACCTGAAGGCCAAGGGCGACGCCTTCGAAGAGGCCTACGGCGACCTGGTCGACGACATCGAGGACATCGCCGACGACCCGCAGTCGGCCGACGTCTCGGCCCTGACGAAGTCCAGCACCAAGGTCCAGGACGCCGGCAACGCGTTCCAGAAGGAGTGCAACTCCTGATGCGCCGTACCCTCACCGCGCTCGCCACCGCCGGCCTCGCGCTCACGCTGCTCGCCGGCTGCTCGGGCGGCGACGGCGGTTCGTCCGACGGCGGCTCCTCCGGGGGCGACTCGGGCTCGTCCAGCGCACCGTCGGCCTCGAAGACCGCCGCAGCAGCACCCGCCCAGACCAAGCAGGAAGCCTGCTCGCTGCTCGAGAACGAACTCGCGTCGTTCCTCAAGGAGCAGGGTTCCAGCTCTGCCCCGGCCGAGCCGAAGGCCCGTGCGGCGCTCGTCGACGAGTTCGTCCAGCGCATCGACTCGGCGCTGACGAAGGTCTCGAACGACCAGGTGCACGACACGTTCGAGGACTTCTCCGGCGCGGCCAAGGGCTACAGCTCGGCCATCCGCTCCGGCGCGGCCGAGGACTCCACCGAGGTCACGAAGGCCCAGTCCGAGGTGCAGACCACGCTCGACCAGGTCTCGGCGGTCTGCCCCGCCAAGAGCTGAGCGGGCGCACGCCCGGCCACGCACGACGACGCCCCGCCGCTCCTGGACCAGGAGCGGCGGGGCGTCGTGCTTCCCCCGTCGGGGGAACGGGCGTCAGACGGCCGCGGGCTGCGAGGCGTCGAGGCGTGCGACATCCTCCGGCCGCAGCCGCACGGTCGGCGCCGTGATCGAGTTCAGGATGGACTGCGGCCGCGACGCACCGGGGATCGGCACGACGACGTCGCTCTTCTGCAGCTCCCACGCCAGGGCGATGACCTGCGGGGTGACCCCACGGTCGCGGGCGATGTACGCGAAGTCCTCGAACGCCGTGCCGAGGTCCGCCGCGCTCCCGATGCCACCGAGGGGGCTCCACGGCAGGAACGCGATGCCGAGCTCGTCGCACAGCTCGAGTTCCGGCTCGCTCGACCTGAACTTCGGCGAGTACTGGTTCTGCACCGACGCCAGGCGTCCGCCGAGGACCTCGTTCGCGGTGCGGATCTGGTCCGGGTCGGCGTTCGAGATGCCCGCCATCCGGATGACGCCCTCGTCGAGCAGCTCGGCGAGCGCCCCGATCGAGTCGGCGTACGGCACCGCCGGGTCGGGGCGGTGGAACTGGTACAGGCCGATCTGCTCGACGCCGAGCCGCTTCGCCGAGGCCTTCGCCGCCTCCTTCAGGTACTCCGGGTGCCCGTTCTGCGCCCAGTTGCCGGCTTCGGGACGCAGGTGTCCGCCCTTCGTCGCGATGAGCACGTCCGAGGTGTCGTCGTGGAACTCCCGGACGGCCCGCGCGATGAGCTCCTCGTTGTGCCCCACCTCGTCGTGGCCGCCCAGGTGGTAGGCGTCGGCGGTGTCGATGAGCGTGACACCGTTCTCGAGCGCTGCATGGATCGTGGCGATGGACTGACGCTCGTCCGGTCGGCCCTCGATCGACATGGGCATGCCGCCCAGACCGACGGCACTGACGGACACGTCTCCGATGACTCGTTGCTTCATCGGCCCAGCATGCGCCCGCCCCCGACGCCGACGCCCAGTTCCCGCACCGACGCGCCACGAGCCTTCGTCACCGACGAGCCCACGACGGCGCGTGTTCCGGCAGCGGGCCGAACGCGATGCCGCGGGCGTAGAGGCCCCGGACCGGCGGGACCCAGCGCGCGAGCAGCACCGGGAGCAGCGGCGGACCGTCCTGCAGGTGCCCGGCGAAGGCCCGCTCGAACACGACCCGGTGCAGCACCGCCTGCGCGGCCTGCACCAGGGCTGCGGGCGGGGTCCGGCGACGCTGGACGGCTGCGAGCGCCCGGTCGAGGCCACCACCGCGGAGCCCCCGTCGGAGCGCCGGTACCAGGATCGTCGCGGTCGCCACCGCGTCCTGCACCGCGAGGTTGATGCCGACCCCGCCGGCGGGCGACATCGCATGTGCGGCGTCCCCGATGCAGAGCAGCCCCGGGTGCCACCACCGGCGCAGGCGGTTCATCCGGACGTCGAGCACGTGCACCTCGTCCATCGAGGCGATCGCGTCGACCCGGTCCGCGAAGTCCGGTCGGAGCCGCGCCACCCGGGCCCGGAAGGCCTTCACCCCCGCGGCGCGCAGGGCCGCGTCCGAGCCCTTCGGCGCGAAGTACGCGACCTGGTGGTAGTCCGGTCGCGGGAAGCTCAGCAGCACGTCCCGGTCCGAGAACGCGGGGGTGAGGGCGCTCGCCGCGTCCCCGGGGTGCCGGGGCAACCGGAACCACCAGGTGTCGAACGGCACCCGGAACGCTCGCGGCACGAGCCCGGCGGCGCGACGCAGCACCGAGTTCCGCCCGTCGCAGGCGATCACGACGTCGGCGCGGAGTTCCTCGGGTTCGCCGGTCCCGTCCCGCGGCCGCAGGTGGACTCCGGTCACGACCCCGTTCTCCTCGATGAGCCCGGTCGCGGCGAGGCCCATCGAGATGCGGAACGACGGTTCCCGACGGGCGGCGGTCACGAGCAGGTCGAGCAGGTCCCACTGCGGCACCATCGCCACGTGGTCGTACGGCGGTGCGAGACGCGAGAAGTCACCGAGCAGCAGTCGTGACCCGTCCGGCATCGGCAGCGAGAAGTCGTCGAGGCGTGACTGCGGCAGCGCCCGGAACGGTGCACCGAGGCCGAGTTCGTCGAGCAGCCGGATGGTCGAGGCGTGCACCGTGTCGCCCCGGAAGTCCCGGTTGAAGTCGTCGTGCCGCTCGAGCACACGCACGTCGACGCCGGCACGGGCGAGCAGCAGCCCGAGGACGACCCCTGCGGGGCCGCCACCGACCACCGCGACCGTCGTCCGCGACACCGTCACCATGCCCGGGACGCTACCCCGCTCCGGACTGGAGGCGCGTGGCGGCCCCCGCCCCGCGCCTCCAGTCCGGAACGCACACGCGTTCTCCGACCCGACACGCGTCGGACGACGGTGTCCGGTCGCAAGGGCGGTGTCGGTGCGCCGGTCAGGCGCTGGCGGACACCGACGACGAGGCAGAACCGCTGTCGACGGCGTTCGCGAACACGACCCCGCCCCACACGATGACGACGATCGCGAGCACGAAGCCGATCGCGGCGATCCACCACGACGGCTTCCGTCGGATCCACGCGCCGATCGACAGCACGATCGTGGCGACCCCGATGACGAAGGCGCCACCGACCGCGATGGCCGCGCCACCGAAGTACCCGCCGGGCGTGCAGCCCGACGAGGCGTCGCACTCCGCCGTGGCCGAGGCGATCGCGACGATGCCGACGACCGCCGTGATCGCGGTCATGACGGCACCGAACACCAGGAGCAGCACCGTCGAGATCCGGTCGGCGAGCTTCGCCGGCGGGAACAACGTGGTGCCACCGCGCTCCCACGCCGCGCGCTGCGCGTCCGTGGGGCCGGAGGAGGGCTGCGGCGGAGGGCCGGGGACGTTGGACCAGGTCATGCGTGCAGTCCTACCGCGCCTCGACCCCGAACGCCTGTGCGAGCCGCTGGATCTTCTGCGCCCGACCGAGCCGCGGCAGGTCGGAACCGTCGCGGATGACCCGGCCGCGGGCCTCGAAGTCGTCCAGGAAGTCCTGCGCCCAGGCGACGTCGGTCGGGGTGGGGGAGATGACCTCGTTGATGACGGGGAGCTGCTCGGTGTCCAGGCAGAGCTTGCCGGTGAGGCCGAGCGACACGGCCACCTGCGACTGCTCGCGGAGGATCGGGTGCGACGACCCGACCGTGGGGCCGTCGATCGGGCCCGGCAGGTCGCCGACGCGCGAGGCGACGACCAGCTTCGACCGCGGGTACGCCATCGCGAGCGTGTCGGCGCTGGTCCCGGTGTCGCGGCGGTAGTCGCCGGAACCGAAGGCCAGGCGGAACGCGCCCTGCGCCTTGGCGATCGACACGGACTCCTCGATGCCCAGGGCCGACTCGACCAGGGCGATCACCGGCGTCTGGCCACCGAGCCGGTGCCAGGTGTCGGTGACCTGGGCGGGGGACTCGGTCTTGGCGAGCATGACGCCCTGCAGCCCGGGCAGGCCGCGGAGCTCCTCGACGTCGTCCGCCCAGAAGTCCGTCGTGACGTCGTTGATGCGCACCCAGGCCTCGCCACCGCCGGCCAGCCAGGCGGCGACGCCCTGCCGGGCCGAGGGCTTCGCGGCGGGATCGACGGCGTCCTCGATGTCCAGGATGATCTGGTCGGCGCGGGAGCGCTGGGACTTGTCGAACCGGTCGGTGGCAGTGCCGGACACCAGCAGCCACGACCGTGAGATCTCGGCGGGGACCGATCGACGCCGGTTCGGCGTGGGGGCGGACGGAGCGGTGCGGTCGTCGATGGCCATGCCCCGTTGGTACCACACCGGACGGGGCTGCCGTCGGATCGGGCGCGCCGCACGTCGGGTCGGACGGTGGCGCACGTCGGGCCGCACGGCGGTCACGTCCGTGCGGAAACCCCGAAACCTCGGTTCATTGCCAGAGAGGCCGTCCGGTTCCGCCTACAGTGTCGGATGTGTGGCGAGCGGACAGGGTGACCGACGGTGAGGACGACGTGAACGACGACGTCCCCGTCGAGGGTGCCCGCGCGCGCCCCGACGACGACCGAGACGAGCAGCAGGACGTGGACCAGGAACGGACCGACGAGCCGGACCGCACGCTCCGCCCGGAGCTGCAGATGACGAGCCCGCAGGCGATCAGCCTCGGCGACCCGCGGCTGCAGGCCGGCAACGCGGCCGAACCGACGTGGGACGGCTGGCGCACCCAGCTGACCGGTGTCGGCGGCACGAGCCCGCTCACGCACTTCAGCGACCACCCGCGCGCCCGCATCGAACTCTCGACCACCCACCCGGGCGGTCTCGCGCAGTTCATCACCGGCAAGACGACCCTGCTGTCCAGCCTGATCCGCGACGAGGTGGCGCTCCGTGCCGCCCGCGTGGCCGCCGGACACGTCGAGGCGAAGGGCACCGAGCTGGCCACCGTGCGCGGCATCGACGCCGTGAAGCTCGGCATCGGCATGGCCGACTGGAAGCACGGCGACGAGCAGTTCCGCGGCCCGGTGCTCCTGCGCCCGCTGGCGATCCGCCGGCACGGACGCGACTTCGAGGTGCGCCTGCTCGGCGAACCGGTGCTCAACCCGGGCCTCGCCGACGCCCTGCACGAGCAGTTCGGGGTCATCCTCGACGCGCAGTCCTTCGTGGCCCTCGCGCAGCAGGACGGCTCCTTCACGCCGAACCCCGTCATCGACCGCCTGCGTGGCCTGACCGCGCACATCCCCGGCTTCTCGGTGCACGCACGCCTCGTGGTGTCCACCTTCGCCGAGGTCGCGACCGGCATGGTCGAGGACACCGGCGACCTGTCGCACCCCGTGCTCGACGCCCTCGCCGGCAACCCGAGCGCGAAGTGGCAGGTCGAGCAGTCCTACCACCCGGTCGAGCAGACCCCGTCGGACGAGCGCAGCCCGGAGACCGACACGCTCCTGCTCGACGCCGACGACGAGCAGGAGAACGTGATCGCGCAGATCACGGCCGGCAACTCCATCGTCGTGAAGACCCTTCCAGGCACCGGTGGCACGCAGACCATCGTGAACGCCCTGGGCGGCCTGGTCGCCGCGAACAAGCGCGTGCTCGTCGTGAGCCCGCGCCGCGCCACCCTGCGGGGCATCGCCGCCCGCTTCGGCGAGGTCCAGCTGCCCGGGGTCGCGGTCACGCCGTCGACCCTGCGCCGTGACGTCGTCCGTGCCATCGCCCGGAACGAGAAGGCCGCGCGTCCGAACCTCCGCGAGGTCGACGACGCCCTGGTCCGCCTGCGCAAGGTGCTCAAGGACTACCGGGGCTCGCTCACCCGCAAGGACCCCGACTTCGGCGTCTCGGTGCTCGACTGCCTGGTGGAGCTGTCGCGCCTGTCGCTGCTGCCCGTCGCCCCGTCGACCACCGCGCGCCTGTCGAAGCAGTCCGTCGCCTCGATGGTCGAGGGCCGCTCGCGCGTCGCCGAGACGATGGTCAGCGCCGCGAACCTCGGTGAGTTCCGCTACGGCCCCGACGACTCGCCCTGGTACGGCGCGAAGTTCGGTTCGAGCGACGGTGCCCAGCGCGCGCACCGCATCGCGAAGGACCTCGACGCCGACGGCCTGCCGACCCTGCTCCGCCGCGCCCACGACCTGGTGAGCTCGACGCACATGCGCCAGTTCACGACCATCAACGAGCTCGGCATCTACCTGCGCCTGCTCACCGAGATCCGTGACACGCTCGACCGCTTCCTGCCGGTGGTCTTCGACCGCTCGGTGTCCGAGCTCGTGGCCGCCACCGCGCCCCGCGGCGAGGGTGCCCCGATGTCGTCGACGAACCGTCGCCGGCTCAAGAAGCTCGCCCGCGAGTACGTCCGTCCGGGCGTGCACGTGTCCGACCTGCACGAGGCCCTGACCCGCGTCCAGCAGCAGCGGGTGCTCTGGCAGCGCTACGTCGCCGCCGGCGTGAACCCCGAGGTGCCCACCGGCATCGCCGACGTCCAGGTGCTGTTCTCGAACGTCGCCGAGGACCTCGCGCGCCTCGACGAGCCGCTGGGCCGCACCGAGCGTGACCGCCAGCTCGCGAACACCCCGGTCGACCAGCTCGTCCCGACCATCGCCGAGCTCGCCGCCGAGTCCGACGTCCTGCACAACCTGCAGGAGCGCACCGAGCTCATGCAGACCCTGCGCGACCTGCAGCTCGAGCCGCTCATCACCGATCTGGCGAACCGGCACGTGCCGGACGTGCAGGTGCCGGCCGAGCTCGAGCTCGCCTGGTGGCAGTCCGCCCTCGAGACCATGCTCGAGTCCGACCGTGCCCTGCTCGGTGCCAACACCGACATGCTCGACCGGGTCGAGGCCGACTTCCGCCTGGTGGACGACGCCCACGCGGCCGGGGTCTCCCAGGGCCTGGCGTGGCAGCTCGCCGAGAACTGGAAGGTCGGTCTCGTCGACTGGCCCGAAGAAGCGACGGCGCTCAAGACCCAGCTCCGCGACGGCGCGATCACCTCGCGCCTGCTGCAGGACTCCGCACCGCACCTGTCCCGGTCGATCGCACCCGTCTGGCTCGCCAGCCCGTACGAGGTGCCGCAGATCGCCGACACCATGCCGTTCGACACCGTGATCCTGGTCGACGCCGGCGCCGTGACCATCGCCGAGACCGTCGGTGCCGTCCGCCGTGCCCGCCAGACCGTCGTCTTCGGTGACCCGGTCACCCAGACGCCGTCGCCGTTCCGCATCGCCGTGGACCCCGAGCACCGGGCGCTGCAGGTCGACGAGGGCACGCTCGACGCGTTCCACGCGGACTCCGCCCTGGCGAAGCTGTCCACCCTGCTGCCGACCCTGTCGCTGTCGCGGTCGTACCGTGCCGGCGGCGAGGACCTGGCCGAGCTCGTGAACCGTCGCTTCTACGGCGGCAAGATCGAGTCCCTGCCGTGGGCCGGCTCGTTCCTCGGCCACGGCTCGATCGCGCTCGACTACGTCAGCGACGGCAAGGCCGTGCCCGACCCCGAGTCCGGTGCCGTCGAGAGCGTCGACGCCGAGGTGGACCGCGTGGTCCGGCTCGTCATCGACCACGCCCGCACCCGTCCGACCGAGTCGCTCATGGTCATCACCGCGTCGGCGAAGCACGCCGTGCGCGTCGAGCAGGCCGTGCTGACCGCCGCCCAGGGCCACAAGGACCTGACCGAGTTCGTCATCGGCGACCGCGCCGAGCCGTTCATCGTGGCGACGCTCGAGCAGTCGGTGGCGCAGAGCCGCGACCGCGTCGTGTTCTCCATCGGCTACGGCCGGACCCCGCACGGCCGCGTGCTCCGCGACTTCGGTCCGCTCGGCAAGCCCGGAGGCGAGCGGCTGCTGGCCGTCGCCATGACCCGTGCGCGTCGCTCGATGGTCATCGTCACCTGCTTCCAGCCGTCGGACATCGAGGCCGAGCGCATGGGCCACGGCACCGTCGCCCTCGCCGAGATCCTGGCCGAGGTGCGTGCCCGCACCACCGCCGAGTACGTGCCGGACGACTCCGACCCCCTGCTCGTCGACCTCGCACGTCGCCTCGAGATGCGCGGCATCCCGGTCGCGCTCGGACACCGCGGCAAGCTCGGCCTCGTCGCCGCGCACGGCGGGGTCTGCGTCACGATCGAGACCGATGCGTCGCTGGTCAAGGGATCACTGCGCGAGTCCCTGCGCCTGCGTCCCGAGGTGCTCCGCCGACTCGGCTGGCACTACGTGCGCGTGCACGCGTTCCAGCTGTTCTCCGACCCGGACCGCGTCGCCGACACCGTCGCGTCCGTGCTCGGGGTCGACCGCGGCGCCACGCAGGAGATCTCGATCCCGCCGATCCCCGCGCGCCGATGAGCCGCCGGGCCTCGCGGCCCGCCGGTCCGGTGACGCCGGAGACGGACCAGCTGGTGGGCACGTGGACGCGGGTCGACGACGCGTCGTCAGCCGCGCCTCCCGTCCGTCCCGCCGCTGACGGAGGCGAGACGGCGGACCAGCCGGGAGGCCCGGTGCGGCGCCGCAGACGCGTCACCACCCAGCCGGTGGCGGGCTACGACCCGACGCCGCCGCCGGAACCGGCGCGGCACCGCGACGGTGAGAACGACGACCAGCTCCGGCGCGACGTCCCCCCGCACTGGTAACCGGTAGCCTGGCCCGTGATGACTGACACCGCGCGACAGCGCCCCGACTGGCAGACCTGGCCGAACCTGATCACGCTGTTCCGCCTCGTGCTGATCCCGGTGTTCATCGGCCTCGTCGTCGCCGGCCACCCGGGGTGGGCGCTCGTCGCCCTCGTCGTGATCGGCGTGAGCGACTGGGCGGACGGCTTCATCGCCCGCAGGTTCGACCAGGGATCCAAGCTCGGCAAGGCGATCGACCCCGTCGCCGACCGCCTGGCGATCATCGCGATCGTGCTGTCCCTGGTGCTCGTCGGCCTGCTGCCCTGGTGGGTGGTGGCCGTCGTCGTGCTCGTCGACCTGGTCCTCGTCGTCCTGTCGAGCGTGCTGTTCCACGGCAACCCGGACCTCGACGTCACGTGGACGGGCAAGATCCGCTCGGCCCTGCTGTTCGTCGGGCTGCCGGTGCTGCTGTTCTCCGCGGTGCACACCGTCGACGAGAACGCGCCGTGGGTCCGGGTCGTGGCCCTGGTGTTCGTGTACCTCGGCACCGCGGGGCACGTGCTCGCCGGTGCGCAGTACGCCGTCGCGATGTTCGCGAAGCGCCGCGCGGTGCCCGCCGCCTGACGGGCCCCCTCGCAAACGAAACCAGGTTCCGGACACAGCACCGCGGATCTCCGCGGTGTTGTGCCCGGAACCTGGTTCCGTCGCGCGCTAGAGCTTCGTCGAGCCGCCGATGCCGGGCCCCTCGGGAGCGTTCGACGGGGCGATGTGCGCCCCCGTGCTGGTCGCGCCGCCGTTCTGCGGGCGGAGCAGGTCGCGGATCTCGAGCAGCACCTCGACGTCGGTCGGGGGGACGTCCTGCGGGGTCTGCTGCTCGTCGTTCTTGACGCGCTCGAACGCCACCTTCTTCAGGTGGTTGACGGGCACGACGAGCGCGAAGTACACGACCGCGGCGACGATGACGAAGTTGATGACGGCGCCGATGATCGCGCCGAACAGGATCTTGGCGCTGCCGCCGGACACCGTCGGAATTCTCCAGACGAGCGCCGTGTCCAGGCTCGAAGCGTTGAACACCGCACCGATGAGCGGGTTGATGAGCGCGTTGACGATCGTGGTCACGATCGCGGTGAACGCCGCACCGATGACGACTGCGACGGCCAGGTCGATGACGTTGCCGCGGAGCAGGAACTCCTTGAAGCCCTTCATGCGAGGGTCTCCTTCCGGGTCGAGGACGGCCGCCGAGTGGCGACGCGCCCCAACCTATCCGGAGAGCGCAGACCGCGTCAGGACGCGGCGGGCTTCGAGCCGCTGGGCTTCGACTCGGCCTTCTTCGCCGGCTCGGACTTCTTCGGCTCGGACTTCGCCGGGGTGCTCGACGAGCCCTCGGACTTCGGGGCCGGGCGGGAGTCGGTGCGGTAGAAGCCGCCGCCGTTGAAGGTCACGCCGACGGGGGAGAACACCTTGCGCAGGACGCCGCCGCAGACCGGGCACTCCGTCAGGGTGGCGTCGGAGAAGGACTGCTTGATGTCGAACGCGTTGTCGCACTCGGTGCAACGGTACGAGTAGGTGGGCACGTCAGCTCCGGAACGTGATGATGCGCGACGGCGTGATGATGCCGTCAACGGGTTCGTCGTGGGGTTCGCGCGGGACCTCGTCGAGGTACTCCGCGTCGAAGATCACAGCATAGACGGGCGGACGGTTCGCCATTGACCCGAGGGTCTTGTCGTAGTAGCCGCGCCCCCAGCCCATGCGGACGCCGTCGTGCCCGACCGCCGCCGCCGGGGCGAGGATCGCGTCGACGTCGTTGATCGCGAGCGGGGACAGGACCTCGCCGACGACCTCGGGCAGGCCGAGCAGGCTCTCGGTCTCGCTCTCGCCGTCGCCCACGGCCCAGTCGAGCAGCCCGTCCTCGCGGGTGATCGGCAGCAGCACGCGGATGCCCTGCCCGAACGCCCAGTTCAGGAACGGCCGGACGTTCGGCTCGTCCGGTGCGGACAGGTACAGGGCCAGGGACGTCACCTGGCGCTCCTCGACGAAGCGCTGCAGGGTCGCGGTCAGGGTCTCGGTGTCCGCGTCGCGTTCGGTCGTGGTCCGGGTGCGCCGCCGCTGCCGGAGTTCGGCTCGCAGGGCGCGCTTCTCGTTCCCGAGATCGGCGATCATGCGCAGGAGTCTACCGAGGGGAGCCGTTGCGGCTTCCCGCCGGGAACACGCGGGGTCCCGTGTCCCCCGGAGCGACGACATGCCCTCGAAAGGGGGATCGGATACGGTCTGAGCATGGGCTTCCAGATTTCGAAGGCGGTGATCCCGGCCGCAGGGCTGGGTACCCGCTTCCTCCCCGCAACCAAGGCGATGCCGAAGGAGATGCTCCCCGTCGTCGACAAGCCGGCCATCCAGTACGTGGTGGAAGAGGCTGTCGGTGCCGGGCTGACCGACGTGCTGATGATCACCGGGCGCAACAAGAACGCGCTCGAGAACCACTTCGACCACGTGTCGGAGCTCGAGGAGACCCTCCGCAAGAAGGGCGACCACGAGAAGCTGCAGAAGGTGAACCAGTCGACGGACCTCGCCGACATGCACTACGTGCGACAGGGTGACCCGCTCGGCCTCGGCCACGCGGTGCTCCGCGCGAAGATGCACGTCGGCCGCGAGCCGTTCGCCGTGCTCCTCGGTGACGACATCATCGACGCTCGTGACCCGCTGCTCCAGCGCATGATCGAGGTCCAGGGCGAGAAGAACGCCACCATCGTGGCCCTGCTCGAGGTGCCCGAGTCGCAGACCCACCTGTACGGCATCGCCACGGTCGAGCCGACCGACACCGACGACGTGGTGAAGATCACCGGCCTCGTCGAGAAGCCCCCGCAGGGCGAGGCGCCCTCGAACCTGGCCATCATCGGCCGTTACGTCATCCGTCCCGAGGTCTTCGACGTCCTCGAGAAGCAGGAGCCGGGCAAGGGCGGCGAGATCCAGCTGACCGACGCGCTCATGAAGATGGCGAGCGCCGAAGAGTGGACCGGCGGCGTGTACGGCGTCGTGTTCCGTGGACGCCGGTACGACACGGGTGACAAACTCGACTACATCAAGGCGATCGTGCAGCTCGCCTCGGACCGCGATGACCTCGGCCCCGACCTCAAGTCGTGGCTGAAGGAGTTCAACGCGGGCGAATAGTCGGCCATCCCGCTCGGGTCCGGTGATCACGGACCCGGGCGGGACACCCCGTCCCGCACCGGGGCGGGACCCCGGAGGAACCCAGCGATGACGACGATCCCGACCCTGTCCCACGGGCGGGTCACCATCCGGCCCCTCCGGCTCCGCGACACCCGCGACCTCGACGCGGCACTCGCGACGAACCGCTCGTGGCTCCGCACCTGGGAGGCCACGAACCCCTCCGGACACGTCTCCACCGACGTCCGGGGCAGCATCCGCGCGCTCCAGGCCAACGCCCGCGCGGGACTCGGACTCCCGTTCGCGATGGAACTCGACGGCCGTTTCGTCGGGCAGCTCAACGTCTCCGGCATCTCCTACGGCTCGCTCGCGAGCGCCTCCATCGGCTACTGGGTCGTCGAGGACGCCGCCGGCCACAATGTGACGCCGATCTCCGTCGCCCTCGCCGTCGACCACTGCTTCCGCTCGCTCGGCGTGCACCGGATCGAGATCTGCATCCGGCCGGAGAACGCTCCGAGTCTGCGCGTCGTCGAGAAGCTCGGCTTCCGGTACGAGGGACTCCGTCGCCGCTACATCCACATCAACGGGGACTGGCGCGACCACTTCTGCTTCGCGCTGGTGGCCGAAGAGGTCCGCGGGGGCGTCCTCGAGCGCTGGGTGCAGGGGCAGGTGCCGCCCGGCGTGGGGGCCGTGCCGCTCGCCGCACGCGACGAGGCGGCGATGCCGCTGGACACGACGCCCCGCATCTGACGTCCCACGTCTGACGGGCCTGGAGGCGCGGCTCGCCTCCCACGGATTCCGCCCCGACACGCGCAACACGCGTCCGGCAATGACGCGACTCGGGAACCGCCGCCCCTACCGTGTTCGCATGGCAGGAATCGGCTCGTGGGGTGGCGGCATCGTCCTGCTCGTCGCGGCCGTCCTCTGGCTCGTCTACCTGATGCCGTCGTGGGCCGCCCGCCGCCAGTACCTGGCCACGGAGCGGAACGCCATCCGGCTGCAGCAGACCCTCCGGATCCTCGCGCAGACCGCCGAGCTGCCGGACGAGGTCCGCATCGAGATGAACGCGAAGTCCCTCGCCCAGGCGCAGCGCGTCGCCCGGTCCGAAGAGGCCAAGCGCACCGCCATCGTCCGAGCCCACGAAGCCGCGCGGCAGCGTGAGATCACCCGCCGCCTGGCCGAGCAGGCTCCGGTGCTCGAGCGGGCGTCCGCCGTGCCGGCCCTGACCGCGATGCGCATGCGCCGTTCCCGGCTTGGGGCGACCCTGTTCGGCACGCTCGGCGTCGTCATCGCCCTCGTGGTCTTCGTCGCGGCACCGTCACTCTGGCTCGTCGGTGTCGCCGGACTCGTCGCCGCCGGTGGGTCCGCAGCGGTCCTGGCCCAGCTGCACCAGGTGGCGACGGCGCGGAAGCAGCGTCTCGCGGCCGCCGAGACGGGCGCGACCCGCGCCTCCCGGCCGGCCACCGCCTGGACGGACCCGGCGCCGCCCCTGTCGACCGAGCAGCCCGCCGAGCCTGCAGCAGACCGCTCCTGGACCCCGAACCACGTTCCGAAACCCCTCTACGTGGAGCGGCCGGCCGCTCCGGCCGCGTCGCCCGAGTCGTCGGCGGAACTCGCTGCCCGTCTGAAGGAGCGCGTCGCCGCGGCCAAGGCGGAAGCCGAGGCCGAAGCTGCCGCGATCCGCGCCGGGGAGTCCGACCCGTCGCTGGCGCGGGTGTCGCGGATGCGACCCGAGCTCGAAGAGGCTGCGGCGTCGCTGTCCGCGCACGACCAGGGGCGTCTGGCCGAACGGCTCGGGCTCCGGGCCCCCGCGGCCCCTGCTGCGTCGGCCGGCATTGCTCCTGGCGCTCCTGCTCCTGCTCCTGCTCCCGCCGACGAGCCCGCCGGGCCGCCGAGCAAGTGGGCCGGCATGGGTGTTCTCGACGACGACGCCTACCAGCAGGCCGACCTCGACGCGATCATGCGACGGCGCCGCGCGGTCTGACCCGCGGCACGCCCGAAGGCCCACCTGCGATTTCGGCTGGGCCGAACGAGGGTGCTAGTGTGGTCGAGCACTTGGGGCTATGGCGCAGTTGGTAGCGCGTCTCGTTCGCAATGAGAAGGTCAGGGGTTCGAATCCCCTTAGCTCCACCAAGTGGTCCAGACGACGGCCCCGGGTCTCCCGGGGCCGTCGTCGTTCCCGGACCTGCTCGCCCAGCGTCGACCCGCGTTCTCGCGTGCTCCGCGGTCACCCGGTGATCAGGCAGACCGCGGTGACGACGAGTCCGTCCTGCACGGCCCAGCGGCCGTCGAACCCGTCGACGCGCCGGCCGCGGACGACCGGCCCGGGGACGAGGAACGACGCGTCGAACGTACCCGTCGGCTGGATCACGAGCTCGCACTCCGAGAAGTCCAGCCACCGACCGGTCAACGGGGACCACGCCTTGAAGACGCTCTCCTTCGCGCTGAAGAGCACCCGACCCCACGCGACGTCCGGAGACCCGGCAGCCAGGGACGTCAGCCGGTCGCGTTCCTGCCGCAGGGCGACCAGTTCCTCGACACCGTCCGGCAGCGGGCCGTGCGGTTCGGCGTCGATGCCGAGCGACACGACGTCGGACGCCCGTGCGACCGCCGCGGCCCGGAACCCGTCGCAGTGGGTCAGACTGCCGACGAAGCCCTCGGGCCAGCGGGGTGCCCGGTCGGCGCCGGGGAGGATCGGGCCCACCGGGGCCCCCAACCGGCCCAGTGCCCGCCTCGCGCACGCGCGCACGGTCGCGAACTCGGCCCGCCGCGCCGCGACCGCACGCGACACGACGACGCGCTCCTCGGCGAACGGCGACTCGGCGCCCTCGTCCGTCGTCGTCACCTCGACCTCGACCTCGTGCGGCAGGAGACCGCGCAGCGCCCCGGTCACGCGCCCGCTCCGGGACCGACGACCCGCACGACCCGACGCGCCGACGCCCCGGGGCTTCCCCACTCGTCCGGGTAGCCGAGGGACACCTCGTGGTGGGGGATGCCGTCGATGCGGTCCGTCACGGGGATGTGCAGGTGCCCGTAGACGACCGCCTCGGCGCGGTACCGGATCGGCCAGTCCGCCGTCTCCTCGGTGCCGCACCACAGGGCGAACTCCGGGTAGCGCAACCGGTCCGTGGGCGCCCGCACGAGCGGGAAGTGGTTCACGAGGACCGTGCGGCTGCCCGGGGGCAGTGCGTCGAGCCGCGCACGCGTGGCCGCGACGCGTGCGGCGCACCACGCGGCACGGCTCGGGTACGGGTCGGGATGCAGGAGGAACTCGTCCGAGCACACGACCCCCGCCTGCTCCGCGATGGTCAGTGCCTCGGCGGCGGAGCGTGCTCCCGGAGGGCGGAACGAGGAGTCGTACAGCAGGAACAGCGGGACCACGACGAGCGGCCCGTCCGGTCCCGGCCACACCGGGTACGGGTCTTCCGGCGTGACGACACCCACCGACCGCAGGGCCGCCACGAGGGCGTCGTAGCGTGCGACTCCTCGGAGACCCCCGACGTCACCCGGGAGCGACCACAGTTCGTGGTTGCCGGGGACCCAGATCACCGTCTCGAAGCGCTCCCGCAGCGTCCGCATCGTCGAGACCACCTGGTCCAGACGGTCCGCGACGTCCCCGGCGACGATCAGCCAGTCGCCGGCTGATCGTGGCGCGATCCGGGACACGAAGTCGTGGTTGCCGGCGTAGCCGACGTGCAGGTCGCTGATCGCGAGGATGTCGGCCATACGGATCCACAGTAGTGCGCGACCCGACCCGCCACACCGCTCCGGTAGGGTGCGGACTTGATGAGTAGTCTCTCAGGACAGCGATCAACGGCGGGTGGGGCGGGGATGCACACGATCAGCGACGATTCGGTCCGGACGGTCGACGAGATCCTCGATCTCGTCCGCCACCGGCTCCTCGACGACGACCTGCCGCTCGGTGCCGTCCTGTCCTCCCGCGACCTCGCCGAGCGGAGCGAGGTCACCATCGACGAGGACGGACACGGGACGAGTGCCGTCCTCGACCACTTCACGCGCGTGCTCGCTCCAGCGTGCATCGCCGCCGACGACCCCCGCTACCTGTCGTTCATCCCCGCAGCCCCGACCAGTGCCGCCATCGCGTTCGACCTGGCGGTCACGGCGTCGTCGATCTTCGCCGGGTTCCGGCAGACGTCATCCGGTGCGGTCTTCGCCGAGGACGAGGCCATCCGTTGGCTCGCCCACGAGTTCGGCCTCCCCACGAGCTCCGGGGGGACGTTCGTGCAGGGTGGCACCCTCGGGAACCTCTCCGCTCTCGTCGCCGCCCGGGACCGGGCACGCCGCCGGACCCCCGTCGCCCCGGACCGGTGGCGCGTCGTGTGCAGCAGGGAGGCGCACTCCTCCATCGTCAGCGCCGCACACGTCATGGACGTCGACGTCGTGCTGGTCGACTGCGACACCGACGGATCGATGCGCGGCCCCGCCGTCCGGGCAGCGCTCGACGCTCACGGCGACTCCGTCTTCGCCGTCGTCGCGACCGCGGGATCCACCAACTGCGGGACCGTCGACGACATCGCCGGGATCGCGGGCCTCCGCCCCGGACACGACTTCTGGCTCCACGTCGACGGCGCCTACGGACTCGCCGGGATGCTGTCGCCCCTGACCCGACCCCTGTTCGACGGGGTGGCGGACGCCGACTCGGTGATCGTCGACCCGCACAAGTGGCTCTTCGCCCCGCACGACGCCTGCGCGCTCATCTACCGGGATCCCGAAGGAGCCCGCCGCAGCCACACGCAGCGAGCCCCCTACCTCGACGTGACGGCGGAACACGTCGAGCCCAGCCCCGCCGACTACGCCGTGCACCTCACCAGGCGCGCACGCGGTCTCGCCCTCTGGTACTCCCTCGCCTCGCACGGAGCCGCGGCGTACCGTGCCGCCATCACCTCCACGATCACCACCGCGCGCACGATCGCCGAGGAGATCGAGCGACGGCCCCACCTCCGCCTGATCCGGCATCCGCAGCTCTCCATCGTCGCGTTCGAGCGGGCCGGGTGGGGCCACGGCGACTACGCGGCGTGGAGCGCGACGCTGCTCGCCGAGCAGGTCGGGTTCGTCGCGCCCACCTCCACCGACGGACGTCCGCACCTCCGCTTCGCGATCATCAACCCGCGGACGACGGTCGAGCTGCTGTTGCGGATCCTGGACACGTTGGACGAGCCGCGTTCCAGGTGAGGGCGGTGGCGGTGGCGGTCGGGGGCCGTTGACCGTTGGCCGTTGACTCTTGCGCCGTGGCTGACCGGGCGGTTGTCAGGCGGCCGGGCGCTGTCGGCCGGCGAGTGGCGAGTGGAGCGCAGTGCGCGGTGGTCGGGGTCGTGGGCCGGGGTCGTGGGCCGTGGGCGGTTTGCGGAAGGCCGTTCGAGGTCGTCGGTTGGCGGTCGTCGGTTGGCGGTTGGCGGCCGGTCGGCGGTCGGGGGTGGGCGGTCGGCGGTGCTCCGGGCTCGTGGGGGGTCGGCCGGTGAGCGGCGGTCGCGATCCGGCGGTCGGCGGTCAGTGGTGATCCGGACCCGTGGGAGGTCGGCCGGTGAGCGGTGGGCGGTGGGCGGTGGGCGGTGAGCGCTGCGCGGTGCGTGTCGGGGCGGTGCGTGTCGGCCGGTCGGCGTGGCCGCTGGCTGGTGGGCGGTGAGCGCTCGCCGGTAGGGGCCGGCCGCTGGCTGCTCGCCAGTGGCTGCGCGCCCCCGGCTGGCGGGCGGCGGCCGGGGCGTCGTGGCCGGAGCCGTGCTCCGGCCGCGGTGTCGGCATCGCCCTCAGCCGAAGAGCGCGTTGAGGGCCTCCAGATCGTCGTCGTCGAGGTCGGTGCTCGTGAGGTCCGACGTGGTGCGGTGGACCCCGTCCTGCCGTCGACAGTGAGCGGCCAGGTCCTCGAGGCCTGCCCGGAGCGCGCCGACGAACGCCTCGAACCACCGGTCGGTCGTCACCGTGGTGTCGACCGCCGTCACCACGCGCAGGACGTCACCCTCGACGCCGACGACGACCGAGACCCCGCCGAACGCCCGGTTGCCCTCCGCCGACGGCGTGCCGACCGTGCTGCCCCGCGCGGCATCCCGGCCCCCGACCGACCCGATGTAGTTCAGCGTGAGCGTCACGTCGGCTCGGTCGACAACACGAGCTGCCGCCGAGTAGCCGACACCGAGGTCGGGGACCGCGCGGACGAGTTCCTTCGTCTGCAGCACGCGTTGCGTCAGGTCCCCCGTCGTCTCGAGCACGACGGGGTACGCCGACGTGAACCACCCGACGGTCCGGTCCACAGGAGGCAGCATGTCGTGCTCGAGCCGACCGTGGCTCTCCAACCGCACGCTGAGTCGCTCCTGCGCGGTCAGACGCCTCGCAGCCTCCCCGAGGGCCGTGAGCGCCAGGTCCTCCACGGAGCACGAGTACGCCCGGGTGCCGTCGTCGACGATGGCGGTCGTCGCCGCCGCATCGAGCACGAACGCCTCCGTCCGGGCCGATGCCGCCGGAGTCTCCGGGGTCGGCACCTCGACACGCAGGTCCGCTCCTGGGAGGGCACGGTGCACCGCCGACCAGTGGGTGTCGGTCTCGGTGGCGCGGTGGGTGGTGAAGACCTCCAGCGCATCCGCCCACTCGCGCAACGACGCCGTCTTGGCGGGCAGCGTGATGTCCTCGCCGGCCACCGCCTGGTCGAGCGCCGTACGGAGGTCCTCGGCGATGACCTGCCACGAGACCAGGTCGACGACGAGGTGGTGCGCCACGATCACCAGACACTGCCGGTGCGGCGTGGACACGAGCAGCGCGCGGGCGAGCGGGCCGGCGACGAGGTCCAGGCCCCGGTGCAGACGGTCACCGCCCTGCTGCAGCACCCCGTCGAGGCCGTCGGCGGACGTCTCCACGCACTCGAGTGGGAAGGCACCGGCCTCGGCCACGTCGCGGAGGTGGAGCCGGTCCGCCCGGACGACCGCCCGGAGCGCGTCGTGGTGGTACCAGACAGCGGACAGAGCCGCCGCGACCTGCTCGATCGTCGCGCGCCGCGCACCGACACCGATCTCCATCAGCAGGTCCTGGTTGAAGTGGTCCGGCACGGCGAGGTCCCAGGCGAAGAACTGTTCGACCATCGCCGTTCCGCCCACCACCCCGGTCACCACGCCCTGCGATGCGCGAGGACCGGCAGCGGTCCGGAGCAACGGTGCGATCGCCCGGGGGGTCATGGCACCCATCACGTCCCGTGCTGTGGTCGTGAAACCAGCCGCGCGCAGCGCCGAGACGATCCGGATCGCCTTGATCGAATCGCCACCGATCTCGAAGACGTTGTCGTCGAGCGTGACGTCCTGGCGGACGAGCACCTGGCGGAACACCTGGATCACGGCCTGTTCCGCGGTGGTCGTGACCGACGTCCGGCGTGCGTCGTCGCCGCGGGCGTGTCCGGCGCCGGACCCGTCGATGTCGGTCGGCTGTGGTGTCGTGCGGCTCGTGCGGCTCGTGCGGCTCGTGTCGGCCGTCGTCAGGGCCGAGCGGTCGACTTTGCCGGAACGGTTCAACGGGATCACGTCGATGGGCACGACGGCCTGGGGGATCATGTACCCGGGCAGCAGGTCACGCAGCGCACGTTGGACGAGGACCGGTTCCCGTGCGTCGTCGAACACGGCGTAGGCCGTCAGCGTCGCGCCGTCCTCGGTCGGGGACGCCACCACGACGGCGTCGCGGACACCCGGGACGCGGCGGACCCCCGCTTCCACCTCCGCGACCTCGACCCGGTGCCCGCGGACCTTCACCTGGCCACTGTCCGCGATCCGGCCGAGGAAGTCGAGCGTGCCGTCGTGCAGCCACCGCACACGGTCTCCGGTGCGGTACAGGGGCCCGTCCGAGAACGGGTTCGGCACGAACGCACGGGCCGTCTCCTCCGGCAGGCCGAGGTACCCCTGGGCGACGCCGTCCCCGGCGACACAGAGTTCGCCGACCTCGCCGACGCCGCAGAGACGCACGTGTGAGCCCTCGTGGACGACGACGACGACGTGGGTGTTCGCCACTGGTCGCCCGATCGGGATGCGCGACGGGACGGGTCCGTCGCCCGGGTCTTCCCACCCCGTCGCGAGCACGGTGGTCTCGCTCGGACCGAATGCGTTCACGTAGCGGACTCCGGCGTTGCGAGCCTTCTCGACGACGGCGGGGCTCGACGCGCCGCCGCCGGTCGTCAGGATCCGCATCGGCACCGAGTCGAGGTGCACGTAGTAGTGCGGCGGCAGGAGCCCGAGCGTCACCCCGGTCCGTCGGAGTTCCGCTTCCAGGAGATCGGTCTCGTAGAGCATCTCCTTCGGCACGACGACGAGCGCCGCACCGCTGAGCACTGAGAGGGTGAGTTCCCACACCGAGGCGTCGAAGACGCTGTTCGCGAACTGCAGGACGCGGTCGGACGACTGCGGTGCGTACGTCTGCCGGAGGTGCGCGCGGAGGTTCGCAAGCCCCCGGTGCGTGAGCACGACGCCCTTCGGCCTGCCCGTGGAGCCCGACGTGTAGACGCAGTAGGCGACGTCGTCCGGAGCGGGGAGGCGGTCGGGATCCAGTGCTCCGCCGCCCGGTCCGTCCTCGAGGACACCGTCCAGGCGGATGACGCGTGTCTCCGCGGTGACGCGCAGCGCGGTGTCGTGCGCGACGTCCCCGTCCGTCAGGACCACGGCGGGCGCGGCATCCGCCAACACGTCGAGGAGCCTCGCGTCCGGCGAATCGACGTCCAGCGCAACGAAGGCGCAGCCGGCCATCATGGTGCCGATCATCGCGACGGCCGTTCGCGGTCCGCGTGTCGTGAGGAGCCCGACCCGTCCGCCACGGGGCACCCGCGCGGCCACCGCGACGGCGACCGCGCGTGCCGCGTCGGCCACCGTCGCGAAGTCGTACTCCGCCTCGCCCATCACGATCGCGACGTCGGTCGGGTGCACCCGAGCGTGGGCGAGGAAGGCGTCGACGACGGTCTGGTCACGGTCGTAGGGCGCCTCGTTCGCCCCGAAGCACCACAGCACCTCGTGCTCGTGGAGATCGTCGAGGGTGCGGATCGCGCTGACCGGGCGGGTCGTGTCCGTCGCGAACTGTTCGAGCACGAGTTCGAGCCGTCCCCGGATCCGCTCCGCATCGCTGTGTGTGATGGTGCCGCTGTTGTACAGCACCGTGATCGCGAGATCGTCACCCACCGGTCGGACAGCGACCGTCACCGGGTAGTTCGTCTGCTCACGTGACTGGTCGAAGCGCAGGCCGAGGGCCGCCGGGTCCCGGTCCTCGTGGTTCTCGAAGGCGAGCAGGCACCGCACCGAGCCGTGCAGGTCGGCGGCGTCCTCGACGGTGCGGAGGGAACCGTACGCGTGGTCTGCGCTCCCCAGGGCCTGGTCCCGGACGGACCGGAGCAGGTCGTCCGTCGACAGGTGCGGTGCGAGCTGCACCCGGACCGGGATCGTGTTGATGAAGAGTCCGACGGCGTCGGCGAGTCCGCTGACGTCGTGGTCGCGGCCCGAGACGACCGAGCCGAAGACGACGTCGTCGGAGCCGCTCTCCCGCCCGAGGACGAGCGCGAACGCGGCGTGCACCAGGTTCGACACGGTGATGCCGGACGAGGCGTGCGCCGCGTCGAGGCGCCGCCGGAGATCGGAGGCCGTCGCGGATTCGAGACGACCGACACCGTGCGCATCGACCGAGGGGTCGGTGGTGGAGTTGGGGGCGGCGCCGGCGTCGAGCACGGGTGACCGGCCAGCCGAGGTGAACTCTGCTGTCGCTTCGTAGCCGGCCAGGGTGTCCGCCCAGAACGCCGTGAACGCACCGTCGTCCTGGTCGCGGATCCACCGCACCTGGTCACGCGGCTGGGCCGTGGCGGACCGGCGCTCCCGTGCGCGGTCGAGCACCGTCGCCGCTGACGCACCGGCTGCCAGGCTGCGGCACCCGTCCACCAGCTCGCTGAGGATGTGCGAGAGCGACCAGCCGTCGACGGCGAGGTGGTGCATCATCAGCACGAGCCGCGTCTCCTCGCCGACCGCGCTCCCGGTCGAGTCGGTGGCGTCGGACCGCACGACCCGGATGCGCAGCAGCGGGTCCGTCGCGGGGTCGAACCCGTGCGCCACGTCGGACGCGAGCAGCCCGTCGATGTCCGCTGACGTCGCGGACCGGCCGCGGAGGTCGTCCCACGCCACCGGGACGTCGCGCTCGGCGAGGACGAATTGGAGCGGACGGGACAACGAGTCGGTCACGAACGCCGAACGCAGGGCATCGTGCCGAGCAGCGACCGCCAGAGCGGCGGTCGCCAACCGCGACGGTGTGAGCAGGGAACGCAGAGGGTCGGCGACGAGGTAGCTCTGCTGGACGACGTAGTCGGTTCCGCCCGCGAGGCTGTGCACGAGCATCCCCTCCTGCAGCGGCGTCAGCTCCACGGCGTCCTCGACGTGCTCCGGGAAGCGCTCGATGACGTCGATGTCGTGGCGCGTCAGTTCGACTGCGTCGGGGAAGTCGGCTGCGGTGCGGATGCGGGGACCGATCCCGGCGCAGTGCTCGCCGATCGCCTCCACCTCTCGCAGCCAGGCGTCGGCGAGTCGCTCGACCTGGGCCTCGGACGCGACCGTGGTCTCGTGGGAGATGCGCAGCACGAGGCGCGAGTCGAGGATCATCGCGTTCGCACGAACCCCGGGCAGGAAGGCGTTCGTCGGCGAGACGGAGGTCCCGGCGCTGTTGAAGACCGTGCTGCCGAAGCCGTCGACCGTCGATCGGCCGAGGTCACCGAGGTAATTGACGGTGAGCGGCGTGGTGATGTCGGCGTACCCAGCTGGGCGCAGGCCGTAGGTGACGCCGTCCTCGGGGACGGCGCGCACGGCGTCCTTGACCGCGGCGACGGCGTCACCCGGATCGGCGACCGCCGTCACGACCAGCGGGTACATCGTGGTGAACCAGCCGACCGTGCGGTCGGTTGCGGGGAGTCCTCGAGTCTCGGAGCGGCCGTGGCGTTCGAGACGGACCGCGATCTGCGTCTGCCCGGTGATCCGCTCGAACGCCCGGGCGAGCGCCGCGAGCAGCAGGTCCTCACCGGACGCGCCGTAGGCCCGCATGACGGCACGGACCGAATCCTGCGTCGGACCGGGGGCGAGCGTGCGCTCCAGCTGGACCGTGGCTCGGGCTCGACCACGTACCTGGGCCTGCGCCTCGGCGTCAGCTCGGGGCGAGAACCGCGGGAGTGCTGCCGCGGCGGCACGGTCGACCTCCTGCCAGAACCGGTCCGCGCGAGGCGACGGGTGCCGGCCGATCTCGGCGAGGCTGTCCGCGAAGGACCGCAGGGTCGTCGTGGAGCGTCGGGAGCCGCCGGCGACCCCGGACATCCGCTCGCGGACCGAGCCGACGAGCTCGTCCGTCAGGATCCCCCACGAGACGGCGTCGACCACGAGGTGGTGGGCGGCGAGCACGACGCGGACCCTGACCTCCGACCGGATCACGACGACGCCGAAGAGGGGTCCGTCCGCCAGCGAGAAGCTGCTGTGCAGTGCCGAGGCGCGCTCGTGGAGCGCGTCGTCCGCATCGACGTCGTCCACGGCGTACTCGGCGAACGGGTACGTCGCCGTACCCGGCCGGACGACGAGCGCGCCGGCGGTGAACACCGCCCGGAGCGCGCCGTGTCGTGTCCACAGCTCGTCCGACGCGGCACGGATCTGCGCCGTGGTCGCCCCGGTCAGTTCCACCGTGACGTCCTGGTTGAAGTGGCTCGGGTCGGCGAGGTCCCACCGCTCGAACTCCGTCACGATCGGCGTCGGGATCACCCGGCCCTCGGCGACGTCCGCTCGGGCGTCGACGACGTGTGTCCTGAGCCCGGTCGCGAGTCGCCGCGCCGTCATCGCCCGCATGACTGCGCTCACCGAGACCGTGAACCCACGCTGGCGGATCACGGACACGACACGGATCGCCTTGATCGAGTCGCCCCCCAGCTCGAAGAAGTTCTCGTCCGGCGACACCGGCCGGCCGAGCGCCGCACCGAAGGCGTCGAGGGTGGTGGTGAGCGCCGGGTCCTCACGGCCCGCGCAGACCCGGGCCGTGCCTCCGGTCTGCCCGGCGACCGGGACGACGGGTTCCGGCAGCGCCGTCTCGTCGATCTTGCCGTTCGTGGTGAGGGGGAGTGCCTCGAGCGCCACGAGGTAGGCCGGCACCATGTACTCGGGGAGGCGTTCCGCGAGGTCTGCACGGATCCGTGCCTGGTCGAGCGCACCGTGCACCACCACGTACGCCACGAGCGCCGTCGACAGGTTCGACTCGACGTGCGGCCGCACGACCGCGTCGCGGACGTCGTCGACGGCGCGGAGGACGCGTTCGACCTCCCTGATCTCGACGCGGAAGCCCCGGACCTTCACCTGCGAGTCCGACGTGGTCCGACCGAGGTACTCGACGGTGCCGTCGTCCAGCCAGCGGGCGCGGTCTCCCGTCCGGTAGCGGAGTCCTGCACGGTCCGGATCGGGTTCGAAGGCCGCGGCGGTCCCGTCGGGGTCGCCGACGTAGCCGAGGGCGACCCCTGCCCCGGCGGCGACGAGCTCTCCTGGCTCACCGACGCCGCAGGTGCGTCCGTCGACGTCCCGGATGATCACGGAGGTGCCCTGCAGGGGCGTGCCGATCGGTACTTCGTCGCGGGCCCGCACGCCGCGCGGAACCGCGTGCACCGTCGTGAAGGTCGTGTTCTCGGTTGGACCGTAGCCGTTGAGGACGACGAGGTCGGGGCAGGCGGCGTAGGCGCGTGCCACGTGGTCGGCGCTCACCCGCTCACCGCCGGTCACGAGCCGCCGCAGTCCGCGGAGGACGGTCGCGTCCTCCGCGACGAACTGGTTGAACAGCGACACCGTCAGCCACATGGTCGTCGCGCCGTGACGTGCGATGGCCCCACGCACGCGATCCGGGTCGAGGACCTCGTCGCGGTCCCCGACGATGAGCGACCCGCCGTTGAGGAGCGTGCTCCAGATCTCGAGGGTCGACGCGTCGAAGGCGAGCGAGCTGGTCATGATGACCACGTCGGACGAGTCGAACGGAAGGTGCGTGTTCCCGACTGCGAGCCGCAGGACCGCTCGGTGCGGGACGACGACGCCCTTGGGTGTCCCCGTCGTGCCCGACGTGTACATGACGTAAGCGGGACCGTCGCTGTCGGTCGTGTCCGCTTCGGGCTGCCGGGCGACGTCGTCGACTGGGGCGTGCTCGCCGTCACTCGCGTTGCTTGCGTCTTCGTCTTCGTCCGCATCGCGCCGCGCGTCGTCGCTCGCATCGACCACGACCAGGCCGGCCGACGAGAGTCCTGCTACCCGTTCGTGTGCTCCTGGCTGGGAGGCGAGGACGACGTGGACATCGGCCTGCTCGAACATGAGCCGGGCCCGCGCCGTCGGCGTCCGTGCGTCGAGCGGGACGTAGACCGCCCCGGCAAGCACGGTGCCGATGATCGCGACGATGCCGTCGACCCCGAGGTCCGCCACACCGACGGCGTTGCCACTGCTGACCCCGCTCGCGCGGAGGAGCCGGGCGACCCTGGTGGCGCGGGCCATCACGTCCTCGTAGGTGAGCGTCCGCGTCGCGTCGACGAGGGCGATCGAGCGTGCGTGTGTGCGCGCGCTGTCGGCGAACGCCGTCGCGAGCGTGTCCCGCGGGCGGTCGGTGCGGTCGATACGTCCGGTCTCGCTGGTCTCGCTGGTCTCGCTGGTCTCGCTGGTTCCGCTGGTTCCTTCTGGTCCGCCTGGTCCAAGAACGACGGGTACCGACGAGACGGACGACACGGGGCGGTCCGGCGCGTCGGCGAACGATTCCAAGACCCGGCGGAGCGCGCGCAAGATCCTGTGGGCGTCGGCGTCATCGAGCACGCGCGGGTCCCGGATCGCGGTGAGCAGCAGTTCGTCGCCGTCGATCTCAGCCGTCACCGTGAGCGGGTAGTTCGTCTGCTCGACGGCGCCGTCGAACCGGAGGACGTCGGCGTCGCGGGCATCGGAGCCCTCGTAGTTCTCGAACGTGAACAGGCAGTCGAATGCGCTGTCCGGTCCGGCCTCCGCGAGCGCCGCGGACAACGGACCCGTCGAGAACTCGGCCGACGCGAGCGCCTGGTCGCGCACCGAGAGCGCCAGGCTCGACACCGGTGCGCACCCGTCGACCCGCACACGTCGTGGCACGGTGTTGATGAAGAGCCCCACCATGCGTTCGACGTCGCGGACGGGCGCGTCGCGACCGGACAGCACGACCCCGAACACCGCGTCACGGCTGCCGTTCATCCGGGCCAGGACCGTCGCGAGTGCCGCTTCGACGACGTTGGAGGTGCTCACGCCGAGCGGAGCGAAGGCACGGGACACCCGGACCGCGAGCGCGGTGTCGGACCGGACCTCGATCCGCGTCGGGTCGCCCGCCGCCGGCGTCGCTCCGGCTCCGCTCCGCGATCGCCCGGCGATGGCGGTCTCCAGCCCACGTGCGCTCTGGACCGTCGTCCCCGCGGTGAGACCGGAGAAGATCTGCCCCCAGTACTCACGCGCGACGTCGGCGTCCCGGGTGCGCGTCCACGCGAGGTGGTCGCTCGTACTCGGGACGGGCTCGAGGGCACCGGCACCGTGGTGGTGCGCGGTGAACCGACGCACGACCTCGGCCAGTGACCATCCGTCGAGGATGATGTGGTGGTGCGTGAACGTCACGCGGACGCAGTTGTCGGTCGCGAAGACATCCGTCACGAAGAGCGTCGGGGTGCCGAGGTCGAAGGTCTGGGCACGTCGTTCCGCCGAGATCGCGGCGATCCGGTCGGCGCACGTCGCCTCGTCGACCCCGGTCAGGTCGGTGATGCGGACGATCGGTTCGACGTGCCGCCGGACGACCTGGTGCGGCTCGCGGAGTCCCTCCCAGTGGAAGGTCGTGCGCAGCGCGGGGACGTCGTCGAACAGCGCTTGCACGGTGCGGGTGAGACGATCGGCGTCGAAGGGCGCATCGAGCCGGTAGGACACCTGCACGACGTGTTCGCGGTGCGCCTCGTCGGCGCTGGCGAGGTGCTCGAACAGCAGGCCTGCCTGCAGGTTGCTGACGGGCAGGATCTCCCCGGCGTCCCCTGGCAGGGTGTCGAACTCGGCGATGGTCAGGTCGTTCTCACCGTGGTCCGCGGGCACGGCGCCCAGGTCTTCGGTCCTCGTCCGGTCCGTCCCGGTCGACACGACAGCCGAACGGAGCTCGGTCACGAATCGCTCTGCCGGAGCTGTTCCGAGGGCGTCGATGCGGAGGGAGACGTCCACGACGAACTCGTCTCCCTGCCGCCACGCATCAACGACGAAGGGGTGCGTCTCGGCGTTGCCGGGGTCGGAGACGCTGCCGAGGGGGTTCAGGCCGGAGCCCCCGACGAGGGAACCGAGGTAGTTCACGACGCCGACGCCTGAACCTCGTACCGCCCCCGGGAAGAGCAGTTCGGCCGTCAGTCCTCCGCGGGGGACGCGGCGGAGTGCGGAGCGCGCACTTCGGAGTGCGCTGGTCCGGGGGCCGGCCGACACCACGACCGGGTAGACGGTCGTGAACCACCCGACCGTCGACGTGACGTCGCAGTCCGCCAACGCGTCGATGTCGTCGGGTCGCCCGTGGGACTCGATCAGCAGGGGCACCTCGGCGACGCCCCACGTCGCTTCCGCCGCTCGGGCGACCGCGGCGATGAGGACCTCCTCCGGCCGTGCCGTGCCGCGGTCCCGGCGACCGGGCGCCAGGGCGGGGACCTGAGCCACGTCGAACGACAGCCGTTCACTCCGCCGAGGTGTCGTGGTCTCCGGCTGGTCGATCGTGCTCCCGCGCGCCGCCTCGATCGCCGCAGCGGCTCCGGAACCCGCGGCGCGCTGCATGGTCGCCTGCCACAGTGCGCGGTCACGTTCGGCCTCCGGCGAGCGTCCGAACGCTGCCAGGCGTTCCGCCCAGGCGCGGAACGGTGTGCCCGTCCGCTCGACCGCTCGAGCAGCCGGATCCGCGAGCGCCGCACGGAGGTCGCGCTCGATCGTGCTCCAGGAGATGGCATCGACGACGAGGTGGTGCGCTGCGACGAAGAGCTCGCGCCGGCGGTGACCGGCCCGGACGTCGTCGGACACGAGGACCGCGGCCTGGAGCTGCGGTCCACGGGTCCACGCATGGCCGGCCATGAGCTCCGTGGCTCGACGCGCCGCCTCGGTCGCAACGTCGGCAGGCGTCCGGCCGGTCAGGTCCCACCCGGCCACCACGATCGGTGGGACCTCGCCGTCGGCGGGCACGACGAGGCGTCCGTCCGTCACCGCCGCCGCCAGCACACGGTGTCGGTCGAGCAACGCGTCGAGTGCGGCGGGCACGCGTTCGTGCTCGTCGTCCGAGAGGGGAACGAGGATCGACTGGTGGTGGTGCCGCGGCTCAGCGAGGCCGCGCGAGAAGAAGTCCGTGATGACGGGCGTCGGGTGGACCGGGCCGGCCTGGTCGATCGTGGCGGCAGCAGCAGTACGTGGGATCCGGACGCACTCGGCAGCCAGGGCGACGAGCGACGGCGCCGCGAGGGCATTGCGGACGGACGTGCGGTACCCGGAGCGAGCCAGGGCCGCGACGAGGCGGATCGCCGAGATGGAGTCCCCGCCCAGGGCGACGAGCGACGAGCCGAGGTGGGCGCCGTCGACGGCATCGGCGGGCAGCACCTCACGGAGGGCAGCGAGCACGGCTCGGTCGGCATCGGTGACGGGTTCCACGGCGGGTGCGGAGTCGTCATCCGACCCGAGGCGGTCGACGGCGACGGCCGCGAGGGTCCTGCGGTCGAGCTTGCCGTTCGCGCTGAGCGGGAGGGCGTCGACCTGCACGACCGATGTGGGGAGCATGTAGGTCGGCAGCAGGTCGGCCGCGGCGGCCATGACGGCCTCGCCGTCGAGCTCCACCGGTGCCGTGCAGACCGCGACGAGCCGTGTCCCACGGTGCTTCACGACGACGACGCCGGCTGACACGATCGGACCGATGCCGGCGAGCACGCGTTCGATCTCCACGGGCTCGACGCGGTGGCCCCGGACCTTGAGCTGCTCGTCCATCCGACCCAGGTACTCGATGGTGCCGTCGCGCAGCTTCCGCCCGAGGTCCCCCGTCCGGTAGAAGCGTCCGCTGCCAGGGCCGAACGGGTCGACGACGAAGCGCTCCGCGGTCAGGTCCGCGTCGTCGAGGTACCCCAGCGCGACTCCGGCACCGCCGATGTGGATCTCGCCGGGCTGCCCGACCGCGACGAGCCGCCCGCCCCGTGCGATGCGGACGTCGACGCCGGCGATCGGTGCCCCGATCGGCACGCGGGCGGCGCCGACGACGTGCGTGTGGGAGGTCGCGTCGACCGTCGCCTCGGTCGGACCGTAGACGTTCACGACCTGCGCGCCGGACCACCCAGCGAGGGCATCGGCGAGCTCGGCCGACAGCGGCTCCCCACCGACGAGGATGCAGGCCAACGCAGGTGCAGTCGCGGGGTCCTGCGCGGCGAGGACGGCGAGGTAGGACGGTGTGCCGTCCAACGCGTCCACGCCGGCAGCGGTGAGCCGCCCACCCATCGTGGCGACGTCGTCGCGTTCGTCCTCGGTGATGATGTGGAGCGTCCGACCGGTCGTCAGCGCACCGTAGGTCATCTTGATGGACGCGTCGAACGTGAACGGGGAGACGACACCGACGGTCGAGACCCCGTGCGCGTCGAAGAGGGGACCGACGAAGGCGGACACGAGGTTGTCCAGCCCCCGGTCGGAGACCACGACCGCCTTCGGTCGTCCGGTCGAACCCGAGGTGAAGATCACGTAGACGGGTCGATCAGGATCCGTACGGGGCGGGCGCACCGTGCCACCCCTGGACGTGCTGGCGGGGAAGGTGATCACCGGGGCGTCGTACTCGTCCGCCGAGAGCGTGGCGTCGGCATCGACGATCGCATCCGGTCGAGCGAGCCGCACCAGGTCGGCCCGCCGGGCCGCCGGCGCGGCAGCGTCGATCGGCACGAACGCCGCGCCGACGAGCAGACAGGCGACCTGGGCGACGACGAGCCGCGGCGACCGGGAACCGGTGATCGCGACACGAGACCCCGCACCGACGCCGCGCTCTCGCATGGCACGCGCGAGGGCGCTCGCCGCGGCACCGAGCTCGCCGTAGGTGATCTTCGTCGTCCCCTGCGAGATCGCCGTGCTCGCAGGCGTGGCCGCGATGTGCGAGCAGATGCGTTCGATGGTGCTCATGATCTCCTTCGTGGTGCTCGACGCGTCACGCGCCGGCCAGTGCGCCGATGTCGGAGCCGGGGTCCGCTGATGCGAGGTCTGCGATGAGCGTCAGGAGCTGCTCCAGCATCCCGGCTGCCGTGTCGTCGTCCACCGCGCTGCGACGGTGCTCGATGCCGACCAGGTGCGTGGCCCCGTCCAGTTCGACCGTGAACTCGAGATCGGTCTTCGCCTCGATGCTGACGGGGCCGAAGAGCCGTGCGGACACCCCACCCAGGTCGACTGACGTCAGACCGGCTCGACGTACCGCGACGATCGCGTGCAGGAGGTCGACGCGCTCGCCGGGGTGCTCGGCCTGGATCGCGGTCTGGATCACGTCCAGCGGAGTACTCGCGTGGTCGAGCGCGTCGAGGACCTCGGCCCCTGCCGTCGTCAGCAGGTGCCTCACCGTGTGGTCGTCGGACACCCGGATCCGCACGGGGAGCGTCGACACCCACATGCCGATGCTCTCGGCGTCCGATGGCCCACGACGGAGGTCGACGGGCATGCCGACGACCAGGTCCTCGGCGAGCGTGTACCGCTGCAGGACGACTGCGGCCGCGCTCGCGAACAGTGCGTACTCGGTGATACCGAGCGCTGCGCACCTGGTGCGGACGGCATCCGAGGTCTCCGGCGCCAGCGTCGTGCTCGTGGTCCCGAGGCTGCTGTCCGACCGCTCCCACGCGAGGTCGAGGTCCACCGGAGCGGGGAGCGAGGCGAACCGTGCCCGCCAGTGTTCGAGATCGGTCGTGTCCGGATCGGACGGGCGCGCCGTCACAGTGCGGCGCACCCCTCGATCTGCATCCGCACTCACCGCTGCGAGGAAGACGTCGAGGCTCGTACCGTCGAAGACACTGTGGTGGACGTCGACGACCACGAGGTCGCTACCGCAGGCGGACACGACCTCGACACGGACGAGCGGGCCGCGAGCGAGGTCGAACGGCACGGCGGCACGGCGGAGGTGATCGTGGATCGACTCGGTGGTCCACGCAGACGGCTCGGTGACCGTGCGACGGGAGACGTCGACCGCGGTGGCACCGTTCGCCGGGAGCGTCTCCTGACGCAGCCACTCCGTGGCACGGTCTGTTCGTCGCTCGAGTGTGAACCTGGTCCGCAGCATCGGCTGGTGACGGATCAGGGCGTTGACCCGCCTGCGGAGCGCCGCGAGGTCGACCTGGCCGTCGACGAGGAGCGCGAACGGCACGTTGTGGGCGCGTGAGTCCGGGTCCCGCAGGTGGGCAGCGACGGCGCCCCTGGCCGTCGCCCACGGCTTCGAGTCCACTGCGGTCGACGTGGTCGCGCCGTCGTCGGTGGGCGTCCGGACGGTCGACGCACGGGCGTCGAGCAGCTCCGACAGCAGGCGCGGGGTCGGGGCCGCGAGCACGTCGCGCAGTCGCACGTCGGCGCCCCCGCTCCGCAGCAGGTGCACGAGTCGCATGGCGGTGAGCGAGTCGCCGCCGAGCGAGAAGAAGTCACTGTCAGGACCGACCGCGACTGCGCCGGTCGCAACGGAGTACAGGCGCTCGATCCCCGCACCGTCGGTACCGTCGGCACCGTCGGGGCTCGCCGGCACCGCGTCGCGTTCCGCCGCCGTGGCGAGCAGCCTCGACCGATCGGTCTTCCCGGACGACGTCCGTGGCAGGTCCGTGAGGAGGTGGATGCGTGCGGGTACCGCGTGGGGTGGCAGGGCTGCGACGAGTCGCCCCCGCAGCGTCGACTCCGCCACGTCCGTGGCGACGACGAAGCCGACGAGCTCGGAGCGACCGGTGGCCCCGGTCCGCACGAGGACTGCCGCCTGCGTCACCTCCCTGCCGGTGAGCAGGGCTGCGGCGACCTCGTCCGTCTCGACACGGTGGCCGTGGATCTTCACCTGGTCGTCGACGCGGCCGAGGTACTCCAGGGTGCCGTCGAGGTTGCGCCGGACGACGTCGCCGGTCCGGTAGGCCGTCCCGTCGCCGGCGGGCGAGGGGACGAAGGACGCAGCGGTCCGGGCGGCATCACCCACGTACCCGAGCGCGACTCCGTCACCGGTGATCCAGAGTTCCCCGGGCAGGAGGCAACCGACGACACGGCCGCTCGACACGACGTGCGCGCCCGTCCGGGGGATCGGCCGTCCGATCGGGATCGTCACGAAGTCGCGCTCGACGACGTGACTGGTCGCGAGTGTGGTGGCCTCGGTCGGCCCGTACCCGTCGATGAGCACCGTCGTGTCGTTCGCGGCGAAGAACGCGCGGACGTGCCGTTCGGAGAGCTTCTCGCCGCCGACGACCACCGCGTCCATCCCGTCCCAGAGGTGTGGGTCGGCGTCGGCGTGGAGGTTGAACAACGAGGTCGTCAGCCACATCCACGAGATCCGCTCGCGACGCACCGCCGCCCGCAGCGCCACCGCATCGACGAGCGTTTCCTTGTCGGCGACGACGAGGGTCGCACCCGTGAGCAGTGCTCCCCAGATCTCGAGGGTCGACACGTCGAAGGTGAGGGCCACGGTCTGGAGCACCGTCTGGTCCCCGTGCAGCCGGCTGTAGGCCGGGTCCATGACGAGGCGGGTGACACCGCGGTGGGGCACGCTCACGGCTTTGGGCAGCCCGGTCGTCCCGGAGGTGTGGATGATGTAGGCGGGCGCATCGACGGACGGTCCCGGTTCGCGGGCGAGCGGTTCGCGGCCCTCCTCGTCGGTTCCTTCGCTGACACCGGCGTCGAGCCGGATGGTGACGAGGTCGATGCCCAGCGTCCTGACGTGGGCGGCACCGGTGTGCGAGGCGGTCACGGGGTCGGTGACGAGGACGTGGAGGCCACTGCCGCGCACGACGTGCTCGAGGCGGTCGAGCGGAGCGTCGAGGTCCACGGGGACGTAGGCGGCACCGAGGCGCAGGATGCCGAGCATCGCGACGATCGGCTCGATCCCGCGCCGAGCCGCGACGCCGACGACGTCCCCGGCTGACGCTCCGGCTCGGCGGAGGGCCTCGGCGCAACGATGCGCGGCGGCATCGAGTTCGCAGTAGCTCAGCGTCCTGTCGCCGTGCCGCAGGGCGCACCGGTCGGCGTGCCGCGACGCGACCTGGTCGAACACCTCCTCGATGCGCGGATGTGGGCTGGGAGACAGGACGAACGTGTCCCGGGCGAGGACGTCCTCGTCGCCGGGCGTGGTGACCGGGAGGAGTCGCGCCGGTGAGGACCCCGCGGCCGTCATGGCGTCGAGCACCGCGACCATCCGCCGCAGGAGCGACGCGACGTCGGACGACCCCATGATCATGCCGTCGTGGAGGCCGGTGAGGCGCAGCCCGTCCGACGACCGTGAAGCGACGAGGGTCAGGTCGAAACCCGTCTGCTCCGTGCTCCCGGGGCGCAGGACGACGCCCGCCTCCCCGCTGCGACGGCGTGAGGCCGAGTGGTTCTCGAAGAGGTAGAGCGTCTGCAGCTGGCCGGCTGGCTGGTCGGCCGCCCGCATCGCGTCCTCGAGTCGCAACGTCGCGTGCTCGGTCGACGCGATCGACTGCGCGTGGGTCCGGCGCACGAGGTCGTGCACGCTCTCGTCCGTGATGCCCCGGGCACGCGCCGGGATGGTCGCGAACAACGGACCGATTGCCCCGGGCGTGCCGGCGATCGGCAGGTCCCGGCGTGTCACGACCTTTGCGTAGGCCACGTCGTCGACGCCCGAGAATTGGCGGAGGAGGACACCCCAGGCCGCCTCGACGACGCTCGAGACCGTGACCCCCGTTGCTCGGGCGAGTGCTTCCGCTGCGCCGCCCACCGCGGGCGGCACCGCGACGCTGACGGAACCGATCGGAGCGCCGTCCGGGGTGCGTGAGCGGAAGAGCGCGAGCGAACGATCGGGTTCGAGGCCGGTGAGCAGGTCGCGGAAGTACGAGGACGCGGCTTCGGTGCCGGTCCTGGCTGCGTGGGCGAGTGCCCGCAACCGGGACGTGTGGGCGAGGACGTCCTCGCGCACGGCTGCGTTCGTCGCGTCCGCGTCGGGCGCCACCACCCCGGCGGCGATCCTGTCGTGCTCGGCCACGAGTTCGGCGACGAGAGCGTCCTGCGCTGGTCCGTCGAGGATCACGTGGTGGTACGTGAGCACGAGGGCCGTGCCGTCGACTCCCGTGATCCAGGTCAGTCTGGCGAGTGGAGCGGTCCCCAGGTCGAACAGGCTCGACCGGTCCGCCGCGATGACGTCGTCGGCGAGCCCGGGGCGCGCGATGTCGTACGAAGCGAACGACGTCGTGGGGGCGCTGTGGATGACCTGCTCGTACCCGTCCGTGGTGGCCCTGATGCTGGTCCGCAGGGCAGCTCGACGCCGGGTGACCTCGCGGAGCGCGTCGGCGAGGTGCCCACCGTCGATCCGTCCGTCGGCCACGTCGTACACCTGCTGGACGATGGAGTGCGTGGAGGACGGGTCCTGCGCCGCGACGGCCAGCAGGCCCTCCTGGACCGGGACGAGCGGAGCGACCGCGTCGACACCGGATTTCCCGTGTGGACGCCACGCGCTCGGTTGCCAGCCGTCGTCGGCCCACGCGACGTCTGCCGACTCGATCGTGCGGAGGCGGGTGGCGAGGACGCGGAGCGTGTGGCCCTCGAGCACGTCGCGGACCGGGAGCGAACGTCCGCGGGCACGCAGCATGCCGGCCGCGACCGTCGCGCCGAGCGAATCGACGCCGAGGTCGTAGGCCGTCGATGCCGGGCCGACACCGCCAGTCGGTCGACCGTGCCCTGCCGCGAGTAGCACCTCGGCGAGGAGGGCTTCGTCCGCATCCAGCGTCCCGTCCGTCCCCGCAGCGTCAATCGGAGCCGTGACGGCCGCAGCCGCGGCGACGGCGGCGCGGTCCAGCTTCCCGTTGGGAGTGGTTGGGAGCGCGGGGACCGCGACGATCGTCGTCGGGATCATCGGGGCGGGCAGCGAGTCGGCGAGCACAGCGGGGAGACCGGACGTCCCTGCTCCCGGGTCCTCGAGGACGACGGCGGCGACGAGCGTGTCGTGCGGTCCGTCGTGGACGACGGCGGACCCGGCGTCGACGACGCCCGCGCACGCGGCGAGCCGAGCATCGACCTCCCCGAGCTCGACACGGAGCCCACGGATCTTCACCTGGTCGTCGCGTCGGCCGCGGTAGTCGAGCGTGCCGTCCGGGAAGACGCATCCGAGGTCGCCGGTGCGGTACATCCGGTGCCCGGTGGTCGGCTCCTCGGTGAACGCCTGGCTGACCGCGCGCCCGAGGTACCCGAGCCCGACGCCGGGACCCGCGACGCAGATCTCGCCGACTTCCCCGGGGGCGACGGCAGTGAGCGAACCGGGGACGAGGACGTGGACCCGGTAGTTCCGCAACGGGCGTCCGAGCCGCACCCGTTCCAGGCCCGTGCGGACGTCCTCCTCGAAGACCCGCCCGCCGCTGAGGAACACGGAAGCCTCGGTCGGGCCGTACATGTTGAAGAGCTGCATCGGGCTGCCTTCAGCGCTGGCACGTTCGAGCAGGTCACGGGCAGTCCGTGCGGGCAGGGCCTCACCGACCGAGAGCCACCGTCGAACCCCGGCGAGCGCTCCCAGTGGTGCGCCCGACGTGAGCAGGGCCGCCGTGAGGGACGGGACCATCGTGACCATCTGCACGTGGTGCTGGGCGACGAGGTCGAGGACCGCGGGCAGGTCGCGTCCGTCGGGAGCCACGACGATGGTCTTGCCGAAGGCGAGCGGCAGGAGCAGTTCCGGCACCGACGCGTCGAACGAGAACCGTGTGCGCATGAGGACGGCACCGACGTCGTCGAGTCGGCAGCGTTCGACGAGCGCGTGCAGGAGGTTCCCGACCCCGCCGTGTGTGAGCGCCACGCCCTTGGGGTCCCCGGTCGTGCCGGACGTGTACATGACGTAGATCGGTTCGTCGTCCGCGACCGGAGCGGGACGGAGGGGCGCGGTGTCGTCGGCGGTGGCGATGTCGAGGTCGCCGATGTGGACGGACCCGTCCACCGATCCGAGGTGGGTGGCTGAGTCGACCACGGTCAGGACCGGATCCGCGTCGGCGAGGATGTGCGCCCGGCGCGCTGCCGGCTCCTCCGGGTCGATCGGCACGTAGGCGGCTCCGGCGGCGAGGACGCCGACCACCGCGGCGACCTGCGCGCAGCCGGGCGGGAGCACGAGCGCGACGCGGTCACCGGCGCCGACGCCGCGTTCGACGAGCGACGTCCGGACCGCCTCGGCGCGTGCAGCCAGCCGCGCGTACGTCAGGCGGGAGTCGCCGTCCACGACGGCGACGGTCTCTGGTCGTTCGTCGGCGTGCTCCGCGATCGCCGGGGCGACTCGCAGGGCGGTGGTGTCGAGTCCGGGGGACGCACTCGCATCCGTCGCCCTCACGCCGCTGCACCGTTCGTCCGCGCGGGCTCGTCCCACGGCTCCTCGGCGTGCCGTGGCCACAGCATCCACAGCGCGAGTGCCGTCGCGAGCACGGAGAGCACGACGAAGACGACCGGGACGACGTCGCCCTGTCCTGCCCCGGGGACGACCTGCCAGGCGACGACGCCAGCGACGAGGAACAGGATGTGCGAGACGATCGCCGGCAGCAGCGATCGCGTACGCAGGCGGACGGTCCCGACGGCGACACCGAAGACGAGACCGACGGCAGCCAGGACCCAGCTGGGCTGGACCAGCGCGAAGAGCACGGCCGGGACGAGGACGACCGGTGCGGTACCGAATCCAGCGGCTCGGAGCCGGTGCATCAACTCTCCGCGGAAGAAGACCTCGACCGCGATCGGGTGGAGCAGGACAGCGAGGATGATGAGCGCCGTGGGGATGTCGGATCCCGCGAGGAAGTCCTGCTCACCGGTCTCGGTGATGACGAGCCAACCCGCGTCGAGCCCGGTCCACCTGACGAGCGCGAGGGCACCGACCTGGACGGCGAGCACGAGGAGGATCAGTCCGCCGAACCCTGCCCGTCCGTTCCTGGGCGGAGGCGCGCCAGTGCCGCGCAGGTCGTCCAGGTGGATGAGCACGATGACGGCGTCGACGAGGATCCAGCCGAGCAGCGCGTCGGCCGGCATGACCTGGAGGATGTCGGCGGCCACCCCCGCGCCGGTGATGCCGCCTGTCGTGTCCAGTTCCTCGACGGCTCTGGTCACCGCCCCGGCGACGATCCCGGTCACGACGACGGAGACGAGGTAGACGGCGACCTCGAGCGCGCTCACGGCGAGCGCGACGACCTTGCCGTTCATGATGTGCCCCTTCGTCGGCAGCTCGGCCTCGTCACGCATGCTCAACGCACGCGCTCCGTGCGGACCGAGAACGTGATGACGATGAGCAGGACCGCGAGTCCGAGCAGACCGAGCACCGGCACCGCGTACGCCCCCGCGTCCGCCCCGCGCAGGGCGTGCTCCGCAGCATCGAGGAACCACCACACCGGCGAGAACTGACCGATCTGCTGGAGCAGCTCCGGGACGACGTCGCGGGGCCACAGGGCACCACCGAGCATCAGCATCGGCAGGTCGATCACCGAGCTCACGGTGGCCGCGACGAGCTGGTTCTTCGCGAGGCGGTGGATCAGGAAGCTCTTCGCCACGATGAACAGGGTGAAGCTCAGTGCGGCGAGCACCACGCCACCCGTCTGGGCCAGCGTGGTTCCGTAGCTCACCGGCGCCATGATCGGCAGGACGACCATGACGAGCGCCAGCTGGGCGACCGCGATCACCAGCATGCTGAGGAAGTACTGCCCGAAGTAGCTCGGTTTGGTGAGCGGAGTCAACTGTGCACGGTCGAACACGCCCCTGAGTCGGTCGGTGAGGAGCAGGAGGCCGACCGACGACATCATCAGTGTGATGCCGAACGACAGGTACCCCAGGGTGACGATGGTGCGCGACGCTTCCTCCGTGGAACCGCCGTCGAAGTTGAGGTAGTCCGCCGTGAACTTCTCATCGACGTAGTCCCCGAACGCCTCGAAGAACGCGTCCTGGTCGCCGTCGGCGGCGACGCCGAGGGCGTTGACGCTGGCGAAGTGGGAGGAGAACTCGACCTTCAGCGAGTCGGTCTGGTTGTTGTCCCCGCGGTCGACGACCTCGAGCACGGGACTGTTCCCGTCGATGACGTCCTGCGTGTACCCGGCGGGGAAGTCGATCGCGATGTCGTACCGAGCGTCGTCGAGGTCGGCGGTCACGGTCGCCGGGTCCTCGATCACGACGATCTTGCCGTCGGCCCCGAACGAATCGACGAACTGCTGCGTGACCCCGGTGTCGTCGGAGTCGTGCACCCCGATGACCCACTGCGCCTGCTGAATGCTGAGGCCGACGACGAACACGTTGATGACGACGGGGATCAGGATGAGGTACACCCAGCTCGACGGCTTGCGGAGCAGCCGCCGCAGGTTGTTCGTGAAGATGGTCATGCTTTCGCCCTCCTGGAAGACGCGATGGTGCAGACGGCGATGAGGACCGCGGTGATGACCCACAGCACGCCGAGGTTCGACCAGACCTCGTCGATGCGGTCATCGAAGATCGCTGCGAAGAGCGCGTCTCGTGCGTAGAGGTTCGGCGAGATCCGCTCGAGCCCGCCGAAGCCGGTGGCGATGAAGCCGCCGGCGAGGAGCGTGAACCCGATCACCACGACCTGGATGAGCACGGTGGTCCGCTGCATGTCCCGAGTGAGGACCATGAAGACCATGCCGAGCGCGATCGACAGCACTGCGAAGGTGTAGACCACGAGTAGGACGAGCCCGAGGTTCGGCCCCCAGTCCATCTTCAGGAGCAACGAGGTCGCCAGCATGTAGAGCGCGGCCATCGCCAGGACGAACACCGAGTAGGCGCTGAGCTTGCCGAGGATCATCTGCCACTGCTTCTGCGGCGCGAGCATGCTGCGGGCCTGCATCGTGCCCAGGTACTCGTCGGAGATGCCAAAGGAGCCGAACTCCGTCGCGAAGAGCAGGAGGAAGAGCAGCATGCCGACGGAGTAGTAGATGAGCGACGTCATCGCACGGTCCTGCTCGACGCTCGTTCCCTCGATCGCGGGCGTCGAGAAGCTCGCCGGGTCGATCTGCGTGCCGATCTGCTGCGCCGCCCAGGTCGCGTTGGCGCCGCTGTTGTACGCATCGACGACGGACGAGACGACGATGTAGTTGATGCCCGAGTACTGCTGGGAGTAGACCTCGAGCGTCGCCTGCTCGTCGTCGCTGTCGAGTGCCTCGGCGAACTCGGTCGTCGCGTAGACGAAGGCGCCGAAGTCGTCGTCCTGGACCTTCGCTCGTCCGTCGTCGAAGTCACCGACCTCGTGGAACTCGACGAGGGCGCCGAGGTCCTCGTTCTCGGTCAGCTGGTCGAAGTACGCCTCCACCGCTGGTGTTGCGTCCTCCAGTGAGTAGGCGATGTCGACCTTCTCGAAGTCGCTCGTCTGGAAGGCGGACCCGAAGGCGAACGACAGGATGACGGTCGCGAGGACGAACTGGCCGAGACGCAGGACGTTCACACGCTTCTCGACCCACGCCTTGCGCAGGGCGAACGTGAAGTGGGTGATCAAGTTGTTCATACGGCGATCAGTCCCTCAGCTTCTTCCCGGTGAGGTTCAGGAAGACGTTCTCCAACGTCGGCCGGTCCTCGCGGACGCTGGTGAGGTCGAGCCCGGAGGCGAGCACGCGCTGCGCGTAGGCGGTGAAGCTCACGTCGGCGGGTCGGTGCAGCTGGATCGTGTCGCCGCGGGTGACGTAGCGACCCTCGGTGAGCAGTCCGTCCGCCAGGAGCACCTGTTCCCCGGCACCTGCGGTGGCGACGTCGCCGAAGTCGAGGACGACGGACGGCTCCGGCGCGTTCTCGGCGATGACGGCATCGAGGGGCCCGTCGGCGACGACCGTTCCCTCGTCGATGATGATGACGCTGTCGCAGAGGGTCTGGATCTCCTCCATGTAGTGCGACGTGTAGACGATGCTCGAACCGAGTTCAGCGAGGCGCCGAGCCGACTCCAGGATGTGGTTGCGCGACTGCGGGTCGACGCCCACGGTGGGCTCGTCCATGAAGAGGACCTTCGGCTTGTGCACGATGCCGCAGGAGATGTTGAGTCGTCGCTGCATGCCGCCCGAGTAGCTCTTCGCCGCGTCCTTGCGTCGGTCCCAGAGCTGGGTGAACTCGAGCGACTCCTGCACGGCGGCCTTCAGCGCTGCTCCGCGCAGACCGTAGAGCCGACCCCAGTAGGTGACGTTGGCCAGCCCCGACAGCTCGGGGAAGAACGCCATGTCCTGCGGGACGTAGCCGATCCTGCTCTTGAGTTCCGCGGGCAGTCCGACTGCCGGACGTCCGAAGACCGTCACGGATCCGGAGGTCGGTCTGAGCAGCCCGAGCATCATGTTGATCGTGGTCGTCTTCCCGGCACCGTTCGGACCGAGGAGTCCGACGGTCTGCCCCTCCGGGATCACGAAGCTCGCGCCCCGGACGACCTCGTGCTTCCCGAACGTCTTGCGGAGGTCCTTCGCCTCGATGGTCATCACAGCGCCTTTCGTGCAGAGGTGGACGCACGCGTGGGCATGGAGGACACCACGGCGTGCACGGTTTCGCGGACGATGTCGTCCTGGTCGAACGGGAAGAAGTGACCGCCGCCGACGGTGCGGTGGGTGACCGGCCGCTCGGCGAGCTCCTGCCACCGGTCGAGCAGGGCATGGTCGATGCTGCGGTCGTCGCCTCCGTTGAGCACCGTGAGGGCGCTCGCGATGCGCACCCCCGGGTCCGTCCACTCGTAGGTCTCGGAGACACGGAAGTCAGCTCGGAGGATGGGGAGGAACAGCTCGCGGAGCTCGGGGGACGAGCGGAGGACCGAGGCTGTCCCGCCACCGTAGGAGTCGACGGCGTCGATGAATCGTTCGTCGTCGAACCGGTGGTACTCGGTCTTCGTCACCGGGACGTGCGGCGGCGTCCGCCCGGAGAGCACCATGTGTGCCGGGAGCTCGAGCGTCCGCTCCCGCTCGCGCCGACGGCGGAGCGCGTGGTACGCCTCGTAGGCCACCAGCGTCCCCATCGAGTGGGCCCAGATCACGTACGCCCGATCCGGCTCGTCGGCGAGGCGCGCCGCGATGGCGCCGGCGACGTCCTCGCCGTGCTCGCGTGCGCTGGACACGGTCGGCTGGGCCATGCGCGCACCACGCCCGGCGAGCTCGATCGGCACGACCTCGACGAGGTCCTGGAGCGGGCGCTTCCACTTCAGGAAGACCGACGCCGATCCGCCCGCGTAGGGGATGCAGAAGAGGAACGGGAGGCTCACTGGTCTTCTCCGATCTGATCGAGGCGCAACTCGGGCATCGCCCACGCCCGTGTGCGCTGGAACGGGTGCGGGGAGAGCGGGGCGAAGCGTCGCTGGACGGGGGCGAACAGGTGTCCGAACCGCACGTGCTCGCCACGGCAGAACCGTTCTGCGGCTTCGTGCGTGCCCAGGTCGCCGGTGGGAGAGGTCCTGGTGGTCATCGTGGAGCGACCATGACCAGACCAGAGGCGCCACCCTGCCCCGGATCGCGGCCCGTCGTGGTCCGCCGTCTCGAGCGCGGTGACGAGCCCGTCGACGAGCGCGGCAACGTCGTCGGCGACGACCACGACCCGGTGCTCGACCTGCGTCGGACGCCGCACAGCGCTCGAGTAGCAGAGCTCCGCGACTCGTCGGGGGTCGGCATCACGGACGATCTCGAGGTCGGCGGCGAGCTTCGTCCTGAGCCCCTCCACGCTCGATCCCGTCACGACCATGAGCAGGGTCGCGTCGGCCGACTCGGCGGTCGACGGCACCGCGGCCGTTGGGGCCGGGCCGACAACCAGGGTGAGGTAGAACCCGCCGTAGGCGTTCGAGTAGAGCAACCCTCGGCGTTCGCCGCTCTCCGGTGGCGGCCAGTCCTGCGGTTGCGCGGGGACGTAGAACGGCGAGTCGACCAGGTCGACGAGTTCCGTCGGGCTGTCGAAGTACAGGGTGGGCGGGATGACCTCGTCGCCGAGGGCCTGGACCATCAGTTGGAGCTGTGCGACACCGATGGCCGACTGCATGTACCCCATCGCAGGAGAGGCGGTGGTGATCGCGGCGAACTGCCGACGATCGGTGAGTGATGCGATCCCCTTCGCGATCCCGTCGGTCTCGAGTGCTTCCTCGATCGGCTGGGCGAAGCCCTCGGCGAAGACGAGTCCCAGGTCGTGCACGTCCGTCCTCGATGCCTTCAGCGCGTCACGCACAGCGGCCGCGGCGGAGTCCGGCGACGTCTGGTCGAAACCGCCGTTTGCGCCGGCGTTGCTCTCCGACCAGCCGTGGACCACTCCGTGGATGCGGTCGCCGTCGGCAGTCGCACGCTCCAGCGTCTTGAGCGCGACGAACCCCAGGTACTCGCCGCCGAACCCACCGACGTTGTCGCGTCCGTAGAGCTTCGGTACGGCGTCCTCCGTCGCCGTGGCGAAGACACCCGGCTGGTTGAACGTCGTGATGGGCGTCATGTCCAGGTACAGGCCGCCGGTGATCGCAGCGTCGATCGAGCCCTCGTGCAGCTGGTTGCAGGCGTTGACGATCGCGATCGTCGACGAGGCACACGCGCCGTCGATCACCTGGGACGGACCGCGGAAGTCGAAGGCGCGGGAGATCCGTGTCGCGATCCCCGAGGTCCAGTTCCCGAACAGCAGCTCCTCGGGGTCGCCCCCCTGACGCAGCGCCATGTTGATGTAGGAGAAGATCTGGTCACGGACGAAGTTGTTCCCGACGAAGACACCGGTCGTGTGCGCGGCGTCGCCTTCCGCGCCGAGACCGGCGTCCTCCACGGCACGGAACGCTGCCATGAGTGCGAGGCGAGCGTGTGGGGACAGGTTCCTGGCCTCGTCGGCGGAGTACCCGAAGAGGTCGTGGTCGAACGTGTCGATGTCGTCCAGGAAGTTGCCCTTGGCCATCTGCTCGGGTGCTCCGACCAGGGGAGCCGGCAGGGCGGAACGGATGAGGTCGCCACGCTGCTGCGATGCACGCCCGATGAACGACTCGCCCGCGCGGTACCGGCGCCACACGGCGCGGTAGTCGTCCGTGTCCCGGGCGATCGCACCCATCCCGACGATGGCGATCGGGGTCTTCTGCGACAACTGCTTGAGGAGGCGCACCGCGGCGCCGCGCTCGATGGTGCCGGCCTCGAGTTCGCGCAGGACGAGCGCACTGATGTCATGACGCATGGCGGGGCCGGTTCCTCTCGGTGATCTCGAGTCGGTCGGTGTCCAGGCCGAGGGATCGGCGGAGTGGCAAGAGCGTCTCGTCCTCGAGCGCGGCGATGCTCGCGACGATCTCGGCGGGGGAGTGTCCCTTCGACCGACCGTTCTCGATCCAGGTCGACACCGCGTCGCCGATGAGTGCGGAGACCTGCTCCGTGTCCGCACGGACGACACTCGTCGGCAGGTCGGTCCGGCGCAGGACCGTCCGCAGTGAGCGCGCCAGTTCGGTGACGCGAGCATGGTCGTCGGCCGTCCGGGGTGTCCTCCGCGTGCTCGCGAGCTCTCCGAGTGTGCGCTCGACGAGGTATCGAGGGTTGTAGAAGGGGTGCCGGTTGAGGTGGTCACGCACCCGGAGTCGGTCGGTGGCCGAGTCCCACGAGCCGACGGGGACGTCTCGTCCTGGGGCTCGCCGCAGGAGGCGTGCCTCCACGTCCCCCGGGCCGACGTCCACGACCGCGTCGACGTCGGTCGCGGCCCCGAGCAGTTCCTCCGGCTCTCCGTACGCGGTCAGGATCGGCGATCCGGCACGGCGCTCCTCGATGCGCCGGCGGATCTCCCCCGCGGGCACCCCTTCTGTGCCGAGCCAGTGCAGCGCCTCCGGGAGGGACACCAGGTCCGCGGCGACGGCAGCTGCGACGGTACCGACGCCTCGTCCGGAGTACCGGGAGACCTCGACCTCGTACTCGCTCCGGAACACCCGGGCTGCGCCGACCCCGATCGTGAGGACGGCCGCAGCGCGCTGCAGCCCGGAGGGAGGGGCCGCTGACGCTGCCGGGTACCACAGGCGATCCGCCAGGGGCATGGGCATCACGGCGTCGTGCGCCTCGACGCTCTCCGCGAAGGGCGGGGAGTGCTCGTGCAGTTCGACGCCCATCTCGACCCGGTACGCATCGACACCGCCGAAGACGAGTGCGACGGACGGCACCGTCCGGTCCCCCGGATCGGAAGAGCCGCTCGTGGCGTGCGCGGCCACCGTCACAGCTCCTTCGCGAGAAACTCGCGCAACGACGCGGCGTCGATGTCGCCGCGTTCCAGCGCGTCGACCATGTCGTCGTAGTCCGGGGCTTCGGGGGCAGGCGTCGGGGTGCGCGTCGTCGGTTGCGGGTCAGCGGGGGCCGAGAGCGCAGAGGCGGGTGCCTGAGCAGCGCCACCGAGCTCGATGATCCGGCCGGACAGCTCTGCGGGCGAGTTGTAGCTGAAGATGTCGGAGATGTTCAACAGGTCGTCGAACTGTGCGTTGAGCGCACGCATGAGCTCGGTCGCGGCGATCGAGTTCCCGCCCATCGCGGTGAAGGAGTCGTTGACGTGGATCTCCTCGATCGAGAGCACCGATGCGAACGTGTACGCGACGGCTCGCTCGACGTCGTCGAGATGCTCGTCCGCCTTGCCCATGATCGAGATCGAGCTGACGTCGATCTCCGATCGTCCGCCGAGCTCGGGTGCACCGGGGGCGACGGCGACGTCGCCCGACGGTGACGCAGACGAGAGCCTGGCGACGTGTCGGCGTACGGACCGTCGGAGCGGATCGGAGAAGTCGAACGCGAAGTAGTCTTCACCGACCCGCGCGAGCATCGCGATGTTGGGCCGCGACGGGATCGTGCCGGTGACGTCTCGGGTGAGGAGTTCGATGAAGGCGGTCACACCCGACCCGGTCGTGAGGTGCTCGAAGAAGGTCTCGTTCGCGCCGAGCCCGGCATCGACCGCCATGCCTCGCTCCGACCACCCCGGCCAGTTGATCGAGGACGCGTTGTAGCCGTCGCGACGGAGCTGCTGCGTGTACCCGTCGAGGAACGCGTTGGCCGCCGCGTAGTCGGACTGGCCGGCACCGCCGATGACGGCGGTCATCGACGAGTACGACACGATGAAGTCGGGCCGGGCGTCACCCGTCCACGCGACGAGGTTGCGCAGGCCGCTGACCTTGGGAGCGAGCACCCGTTGGAACTCCGCGGTCGACTTGGTGAAGAGGTAGCCGTCCCCCGCGACACCGGCAGCGTGCACGATGCCGAGCAGTGGCCCGAACTCGGCGCGGAGCGGATCGAGTGCGCCGGCGACCGCGTCGGCGTCGCTCACGTCCATCTCGACGATCCGTACGATGTGTCCGCCCGCGACGAGCTCGAGCAGGCTCGTGAGGATCTGGCCCGTCCTCGACGACGGATCCGCGTCCCGGACGCTCGCCCACTCGTCCCGCGGTGGGAGGTGGTCGCGCCGGCTCGACAGCGCGAACGCGATCGGCTGATCGGACTGGTGGCTGAGGATCAAGGCGGTCGCCGAGCCGAGCGAACCGAGCCCGCCCGTGACGAGGTAGAACCCCTCGGTGTGCGGCTTGATCGTGACCGGACGAGTAGGGGCGTCCTCGAGGGGGATCTCGACGAGCCGCGCGGTGTAGCGGTCCCCTCCGCGCAAGGCCGTGAGCGGGCCGACCGACCCGCTGAGCGCTTCGGCCACAACTGTCTCAACCGGTGTGGCGTCGTCGACGTCGAGGACGCCGAAGCCGATGTTCGGCACCTCGTGCCGCACAGACTGGACGACAGCGGCCTTCGCCGTGTGCACAGCGTCGACGTAGCGCTCAGTGCCGGTGACGGAGTGGGCGTTGTCGACGACGACGACGAGGTCGAGCCCGGTCTTGGCGCTGGCGAACAGTGCCTGCAGGAACGTGACGTGCCCGTCGAGGCCTTCGGTCACGCCGCGGTCGAGGTCTGCTTCGGACACGCGTCCCCGCGCCGGGGCGTACGAAGAGAAGTCGAGCACGTCCGAGACGCCAGCGAGGTCGATGTCGCGGAGCGCCGCGCCGACGGTCTCCTGCGTGAGCGGAGCGTCGGCGCCGAGCACGGACAGGTCGAGAGCGGCGATGGTCCGCCCGGGGGCCTGGGTGGCCAGTTCGGTCAGCACCGCCTCCGGGGCCCCGATGGCGAGGATGGCTCCCGTACGCTGCGCAGCGGGCCCGGACCGTGGCGTCTCGGTCCACGAGAGTCGACTGAGGGACCCCGACACGAAGTCGTTCAGCTCCGTGACCCGCTTCATCGCGAACTGCTCGATCTCGGCGATGACCTCGCCCGTCTCCGTGAAGAGCACGGTGCGGAAGCTCATCAGTTCTTCGCTCTTGCTCGGCAGGCGCTCGCTCTTGACGTAGTACGAGTCCGGGACGGAACGGTAGACCGTCATGTTGCGGTACGTCATCGGGAGGAACACGCGTGGCCGCAGCCACGTGACGAAGGGAACCATCGACACCGTGCAGTCGATGAGTCCTGGGTGCAGGACGTAGCCCTCGTGGTCCGCGGTCCCGCGGTACGCAGCGGGGAGCTCGGCGAAGCCGTAGGCGACGTCGGGGTCGTCCGCGGAGCGCCAGAGTGTGACGAGGTTCTTCCATCGTGGTCCGAACTCCACGTTCCGGAAGACCGGCGGGTAGGCCGTGAGGTCCGGGTCGCCGTCGAGGTCCTTGCCCGCGCGCACCGGTACCGGCGGCTGTTCGGCGTGGGAGCGTCCGAGGCCTGTGACGTTGGACGTCCAGTCCTGGTCGGACCCTGCCGGGCGGGAAGCGATCCGGATACGCACGGCGCCGGCCCGGTCCTGCTGCAGGACGACCTGCACCGCCATCGGGACGGTCTCCTCGGCGAGCACCGGCGCGAGGAACAGGACCTCGTCGAGCTGCAGGGCGTCGGTCCCGAAGTGGTCCGACAGTGCTTCCGCTGCCAGTTCGAGGAGCACCGTGCCCGCGACGAAGTACTGACCGAGGATCTTGTGGTCCGTGATCGCCCACTGCGAGTGGTCCAGCGTCGTCTCGTACACGGTGACCTCTTCGGTGCTGACCAGACGCCGGTGCAGCAACGGCATGGAGACGGGGTCGCCGGTCGCCGTGCGCTCCGGCTCGATCCGCGTGACGCGGGACTGGCCCCAGTGCACGTTCCGGTCGAAGGGGTAGGTCGGCAGCGGGACGCGTCGAGAACCGGGCGCGAAGAGCGACGCGAAGTCGACGTCGGCGCCACGGATGTAGTCACGCGCGATCTCGGCCAGCCCCGTGGCGGTCTCCACCCGAGCGCGGTCGGCAACGCGTCCGACGACGTCGGTGCTGAGCGTGTTCCACTCGGACGTCCTGATGTCGCCCTGTTCGAGCGTCGACGTGCGTTCGGAGACCACCCGGTGACGACCGATGACGATGCCCTTCGCCGGGTTCGCTCGGTTGCCGGACTCCCGGAGGAGCGCGAACTTCGTCGCGAGCTCGGTGATACTCGTCGCGACGATGGCAAGGCGGTACTCGAAGTGGTCCCGACCCGTCGACGCAGTGAAGCAGAGGTCGCGCAGCGACACCACCGGCGCCGAGTCGAAGTACTCCTCGTACCGCGCGAGGTAGTTCTCGAAGGCCGTCTCGGTCTTCGCCGACACCGTGAACAGCCGCGGACGCACCGGCTCGATCTCGACCGGTGCGCCGGCGGGTCCCTGGTACTCGCGCAGGAGGACGTGCGCGTTGGTTCCGGAGAACCCGAAGGCCGACGCGCCGGCGTACCTCGGGGTGTCCCGCTTGGGCCACGGCGTGTTCCGGTCGACGACGTACACGGGGGAGTCGACGAAGTCGATCTGGCCGTTCGGCTCCTCGAAGTTCCTGGTGGCCGGGATCAGCTCCTCCCGCATGGAGAGCAGCAACTTGATGATGCTCATGACGCCGGCAGCGCCGGCCGTGTGACCGATGTTCGTCTTGAGGGAGCCGATCCCACAGAACTGCCGGCGGTCGGTGACCCGTTTGAACGCGTTGGAGATGCCGAGGATCTCGATCGGGTCCCCGAGGGTCGTTCCCGTGCCGTGCGCCTCGATGTAGTCGATGTGCTCCGGGTTGATGCCCGCCCGTTCCCACACATCGGCCAACAGGAGCGACTGCGCGCGGGGGTTCGGTGCGGTCAGGCCGTTCGACGCCCCGTCGCTGTTGGTGGCGGTCGCGGCGATCACGCCGTAGACGTGGTCGCCGTCGCGCTCGGCGTCGGAGAGCTTCTTGAGGATGATCGCAGCAGCCCCCTCACCGAAGACGGTGCCGTCGGCCTTGGCGTCGAACGTGGAGATCGTGAAGTGCTTGGACACCACGTTGCCGGGGGCGGGCGTGCGCTGGCGGATGGACGCCAGGTCGACCTCGTCGTGGTCGAGGCCGCCGGCCGTCAAGCAGACCCCGCCGGCGATCGCCATCGTGCACTCGTCGTTCCGCAGCGCCTGCGCGGCCATGTGGATCGCCACGAGGCTGGAGGAGCACGCCGTGTCGATGACGTACGCGGGACCCCTGAGGTCGTACTCGTAGTTGATCCGGCTCGAGAGGATCCCCTCCCAGATCCCGCCGACGTTGTCGGTCTCGATGACCCGTCGGTAGATGTTGGAACTCGTCCCGTCGCGACCGGCGAACACCCCGGTCCGTGAGCCGCGGACCGTCCGCTCGCTGTAGCCGGCGTCCTCCAAAGCCCGCCATGCCTGCTGCAGGAACACGCGGTGCTGGGGGTCCATCGTGTCGGCGTCCTCGGGGCTGATGCCGAAGAACTTCTCGTCGAACCCCGTCGTGCTGGGCAGGTACGGCCCGACGAAGCGCTCCAGGTCTTCGTCCTTGTCCTCGTGGGGACGGCGTTCGAAGAGCTCGGCGTAGTGCGGGTTGGCCCAGACACGGTCCTCCACGAGCCGCTCGGCCGGTTTGGAGACGAAGCAGTTGCGGTTGTTGACGATGTTGTCCCAGAACTGGTCCAGGTCCTCCGCCATCGTGACGGTCCCCGCCATGCCGATGATCGCGATCTCCTCGAGCGGGGCGCTCGGTGTCGGGCCGGTTCGTGCGCCGGCATCGAGCGCCTCGAGCGCTTCCAGGGCTTCTTGCTTGGTGAGGTTCCCGCTCGAGAGGTTCTCGAGGATGACGCGCTTGACACCGCTCATCGGACTGGCCTTTCCCGCCCCGGCAGGCCGGGGATGTCGTTGTGTCCGCCGCAGCGGGAGTCGATGTGGTTCATTCGCTCAGGACGTCCTCGATGCTCCGTTTCCCCTCGAGGAACTCGTCGAGCAGCTGGGCGAGGGGCGCCGCCGGTGTTCGGCTCGGCGCCGACGACCGGTGCACGCCGTCGCGTCGGTCCGCCGCGGGGACGGTCTGTTCCGTGATGTACGCCGCGAGCTTGGCGACCGTGTCGTACACGAACAGCTCGACGATGCTGAGGACGCCGGGGAACCGTTCGTCGAGGATGACCTGCAGCCGGGATGCCAGGAGCGAGTTGCCGCCGGCGTCGAAGAAGGCCTGGTCGACGTCGAGTTCGTCGACGCCGAGTGCCGTCGCCCACGCTTCGATCACGACGCGCTCCACGTCGCTGATCGCGTTCTCGTCGACCCCGCGCACCACGATCTCCTCGAGGGAGCGCAGCCCGGCCCTGCCCGACACGATTCGCGCGGCGGGCGTGACACCCCGCGGAGCACGTGCGGACACGAGGGCGACGTCCACGACGCGTTCCAGTTCGTCGTGTTCCCGCGCGACGACCTCCGGGTCGAAGGAGCCGACGAGCAGACGCGCCGATCGGGACCCGATCGCGGCGACGGCGAGGCCGGCTCCGGTCTCGTCGTCCACAAAGGCCGTCCGGAACCCGCCGCCCTCGATGCCGCGTTCGTGGGCCATCCCGGATTCGGCCCAACCCGTCCAGTCGAGCGCGACGATCCGTGTGGCACCGCCTCGGAGCGCCGTGCCGTCGAGGTAGGCGTTCGCCGCGGCGTAGTCGGACTGGCCGACCGCGCCGAAGACGGCGGTCATCGAGGAACAGAGGAGGACGAACGCGGGCGGGTCGTCCGCCAGCGCAGCGAGGAGGACGTCGGTACCGCGCACCTTCGGCTCGAGGACGGCGGCGAAGGTCGCGTCGTCCTTCGACATGATGAAGCCGTCACCCGGGAGTCCAGCCGCGTGGACGACGCCGGCGAGTCCCCCTCGCTGCGAGCGTGCGACGGCGATCGCCGCCGCTGTCTGCGCCGGATCCAGCACGTCGGCGCGGAGCACCAGGATGCGATCCCGCTCCTCCGCCGGCAGCTCGGCGAACCGGTCGGCGACCTCTGCCGGAGACCGGCGTCCGACCAGCACGACGGTCCGGTCCGGGTCGTCCCGCACCAGGCGACGGGCGATGGCGGTGCCCATGCCGCCAGTCCCGCCCGTGACGAGGACCGCACCGGCAGGGACGGGGACGTCGTCCCGCTGCGCCGCGGCGATCGTGCTCTCGAACAGACGTCCGTCACGCAGGGCTGACCGTGCGCGCGGGAGGTCGGCGAGTGCCCGCTCGACACCGGAGTGCACGACGTCCGCCCTTCCGTCGGCCGCGATGTCCAGGACTCCGAGGGTGAGGCGGGTGTGCTCGCCGACGAGCGCGACGACCATGGCGTCGGCAGCGTGGGCGGCCGGGTCCACCGTCTCACCGTCGACGACCGAGTGGGCTCCGCGGGTGAGCAGACGGTACCGCAGCCCTGCGGTCCACGGCCGTCGGTGCAGGGCGCGCAGCAGGCGGAACAGCCCGTGCAGGCGAGCCTCGGCCGGGTGTCCCGGGCCGGCGAGCAGGTGCACCACGTCGGTGGTCCCGACGGCCTCGATCTCGTCCGCGACCGCTTCGACATCGGCGTCCGACGCATCAGCGGGGACGACGGCGTGGGCAGCTCCGATCGCGCCGGCGGCCTCGCGCAGCAGGTCCTGGTCCTCCGGACCACCGATGACCGTGATCCCGTGCCGGGCCGCCGGGGTCTCGTGGCGCGCGACCGTCTCGCGCCACGTGATCGTGTGGAACGGGGAGGCACCGTCGTCGGGACGCTGGAACCTGGACCGGTCGGTCAGGCGTCCCACGGTGTAGTTCTCGAACCTCGCGAAGACGTTGCCCGCTTCGTCGCACATGACGACCCGCGAGGTCCGGACGGACGTGTCGGCGAGTTCGTCACGGACCTCGGGCACCATCCAGCTGTAGCCGGCGTCCGGCTGCGGGCCGTAGATCTCGCCGTGGCCGAGTGCGAGGGGCAGGAACGCGTCCACCTCGTTCAGGAGCGCGAGGTTCAGGGACGAGTCCATGATCGGCGGGAACAACGCGTAGTCCCGCTTGGCGGCTCGGGTCGGGGCGTCGGCTTCGAAGTGCAGCAGGATGCGCGCATCGTCCGAGAAGTGCGTGCTCTGGGCGGCGTTCCAGTACCGACCCGCCGTCTGCACGAGGTCGCGGCGGTAGACGATCGGTCCGTCGGCCCGGCGGTAGTCGGCGAGCAGCCCCGAGACGTCCACGCGTTCCGGCCGTCGGCTCGTGTCGAGCGCGGTCAACACGCCACGGGCGTGTTCGGCCCAGACGTCGGTCGCGACGTCGAACGACCGCACGAGGAAGTCGATCGACGCCTCGTCGGGGCGGTGGTTCATCACCAGCTGGACACGACGGACCTCGTCTCCGTGCGTGACCAGCGGGTCGAGGTAGTGCATGTTGTCGATCCGTACCGCGTCGCCGAGGAATCGACGTGCGGTCGAGTAGGCCATCTCGAGGAACCCGGTGCCCACCATCACGTGGCTGCCGTCGACGACGTGTTCGCCGAGCTCGAAGGTGCGCGATGCGGAGAAGTCCGACTCGAAGACGTCGACCCCGGGCCCGTTGAACTGGTGCCGGTGGACGAGGGGGTGCGGGCCGGAGCCGGCACCGTGCCGGGACGCGCCGGCCCCGTGCCGGGACGCACCGGGTCCACTGCCCGTCGTTGGCCGCCACACGCGGGTCGGCTGGCCGACGACGCCGGGGAGCGGCACGAGCCGCGCGGTGCCGGCGGTGTCGAGGGGGGCGAGGTCGACGTCGGCGCCGGCGACGAAGAGTGCGGCGAGCTGGACGAGTCCGTCGTCGCGGTCACCGCCGGCGACACTCCGCATCGCTCGGGCAGCCTGCTCGTCGAGCGGTCCCTCGGCATCGGACGGTGTGGTGTCCTGCACGGGCCTGGTGCCCCGCTCGCCGAGGAACGCCCCGGTCGGCACGGTGCCTGCGAGGAGGAGGCGGATGTGGGCGCGGAGTTGGTCGACGGACCGCACGACGAGCGCTGCGCGGTGGTGCAGCACGGCGCGTCCCGTGTTGAGCGTCCGTGCGACGTCGACCAGGGCGAGGTCCGGTTGGTCGTCGAGGGCGCCGAGCAGGTCCGTGAGTGCTCGGCGGAGTGCGGGCGACGACTGCGCCGACACGGTGACGCAGGTCGGTCCGGCGTCCACTGCACGCTCGGGCAGGACCGGTGGCTCCTCGAGGAGGACGTGCGTGTTGGTGCCGCTCATCCCGAACGAGCTCACGCCGGCCCTGCGCGGTCCGCTGCTCGCCCAGGGGCGCAGGGTGTCGGCGACGAACACCGGGGAATCGATGAAGTCGATCTCCGTGTTCGGGGCGACGAAGTGCAGCGTCGGCGGGATGACCTGGTCGGCGAACATCCCGAGCACCTTCAGCACCCCGGTCACCCCGGCGGCGGAGTCGAGGTGGCCGACGTTCGACTTGGCCGAACCGACGGCGCACGTCTGCCGGGCGTCCGTCCACGACGAGAACGCCTCGACGAGGCCGTCGATCTCGACGGGGTCCCCGAGCTTCGTCGCGGTCCCGTGGGCCTCGACGTAGCCCACGGTGCCCGGATTGATGCCGGCATCCCGCCACGCCGCTCGCACGACGGCCGCCTGAGCGCTGGCGCTGGGCGCCGTGATGCCGGTCGTCGCACCGTCCTGGTTCGCAGCGAAGCCCTTGACGACGCCGTAGACGTGGTCGCGGTCGCGCTGCGCCCGGGCGAGCGGCTTCAGCAGGAAGGCGATGGTGCCCTCCCCGCCGCCGGTGCCCTCGGCGTCGGACGAGAAGGTCCGCGTCCGGTGCGAGGCCGCCTCGATGCCGAAGGAACGCTCCTTGTGCGTCGGCGGGACGAGCGTGAGACGGACGGCACCGGCGATCGCCGTCGTCACGCGACCGGCGCGGAGGTCCTGGCACGCCGTGATGAGGGCCGTCATGGACGACGAGCACGCCGTGTCGATGATCATCGCGGGACCGGTGAGGTCGAGCATGTGACTGATGCGGCTGGCCACGACCGAAGCGATGCCACCGGACGTACCGAGCCCAGCCTCCGCGGCGTCGCGCGCTTCGTGACCGCTGAGGTAGAGCCCCGGCACGAGTCCCGATGCCGCGTAGACGCCGGTCTTCGAGCCGCGCAACGCGACGCCACCGTACCCGGCGTCCTCGATCGCGTCGACGCAGGCGGCGAGGAACAGTCGCTGGTGGGGATCCATGAGCTCTGCCTCGGTGCGGGAGATCCCGTACCGAGACGGATCGAAACGGTCGACGTCATCGAGGTACGCGTACGGGACCGGGTCCGCCAGGGCGGAGCCCAGAGCACTGAGCGCGAGCTCGTCAGCATCGGCGAACCGATCCGCCGGGAACGGCCTGATCAGGTCCGTACCGCTGTTCACCGCATCCCAGAGCGCCCGGGCGGACCCGGCGGCACCGACCCGGGCCGAGATCCCGATGATCGCGATGGCTCCGTCTGCCCTGGCGGTCGCGTCGGCGGACACAGCGGGGGACTCGATCGTGAGACCGTCCGGTCGTGTGCCCGCTGCGGCCCGCAGCAGCGCGTCGAGGTCCTCGTTGCCCAGCATCGACGTGCGGCGCTCAGACGTGGGCGAGCAGGTCGTCGACGGACAGCGGCTCCGTGCGGGAGTCCGCTGACAGGGTGTCGAGCCGGCTCTGGATCTCCGCAGGCGTGCTGCCCTTCGCCCGGAGGATCCCGATGAGCAGCTCAGCACCCTCACGCCGCTCCTGGTCGGTGGCGTCACGCCGTTCACGGTCGACGAGGCGACTGAGCTTCTCGAGCGACCGGTAGGGCGTGACGATCTTCTCGCGGTAGTCGTCGGCGTCGAAGTTCGTGTTGCGCACGGCGACGGCGATGCCGAGTGCGCGGGCGAGGAACGGCACGGTCGTCCGCTCGATCATGACCTGCAGCGATGCGCGCGCGTCGGCTGAGTCGTAGCTGAAGACCGGGACTTCGCGGTGCGTGTGCCGCATGAGTCCGGACAGCGTCTGTCCGGGACCGAACTCGACTGCGTAGTCGATGCCGTGCATGCGCATCCACCGCTGGTTCTCCACCCAGCGGACCGGCTCGACGACCTGACGCAGCAACAGCTCGACGATCTCGTCCTCGGCACGGTACGGGCGTCCGGTCGCGTTCGAGAGCACGGTCACCTGCGGGGCGGTGATCTCGATGGACGCCAGCTGCTCGCGCAACGGGGCGACGACCGGTTCCATCAGCGGCGAGTGGAACGGAACGCTCACGTTGAGCGGCGTCGAGCGGATCCCGTCGTCCTCGAGTCGACCGTGGACGGCGAGGACCGCTGACGCGCTTCCGGCGACGACGACCTGGGTGTTCGAGTTCAGGTTGGAGACCTGCACGACGTCGAACATCTGCTCGGAGACCTGGGCGCACAGGTCGATCACGGCTTCGTGCTCTCGCGTCATCACGGCGAGCATGAGCCCGTGGCCTTCCGGTACGGCCTGCTGCATGAGCTCGCCACGCCGACGGGCGAGCCGGACGGCGTCAGCGAACCCGATCGACCCGGCCAGGGTGAGTGCGGTGATCTCGCCGAGGCTGTGGCCGGCGATGACGGCCGGGTCCAGTGCTTCACGCTCGGCACTCGCGCGGGCCTGCGCGACGCTGAGGGTGAGGATCGCCGGTTGGGTGTTGACGGTACGGGCGAGTTCTGCTGCGGTGGACTCGAAGCAGAGGGCGCGCAGGTCGATCCCGATGGCTTCCGATGCCTCGTCGAACGCCGCCGCGGCAGCGGTCGAGTCGCGGACGAGCTCGCGCCCCATGCCCACGTACTGCGAGCCCTGCCCCGAACACAGAAAAGCGGCCTTCGTCATCGCCCTGCCCCCACCTTGATCCGTCGTCGTCATCGAGCTCGACGGGGTCTGCTGGATCGCGTCATCGCGATCCAGCCGTTCGTCCCCCGTCCGAGACTCTAGCGCAAGCTGTGAGGTTGAGAAGGGTCTGCGTGATCACATGCCAACTTTTTTCTCCGGCGACTGCATGATCCATCGCTCCGACACACCAAGATGGACCTCGGGGACGTGTTCGACGAGCGACTCCGGAACGCACCAGATGGTGAGGGGACCCAATGGATCAGCGGATCGTCAGCTCCAGGATCGAGAACGTGCTCGATCTCGCACCGCAGCAGGAAGGCCTCGTCTTCCACTCGTTGACCGACAGCGACACGAGCCCGTACGTCGTTCAGCAGATCTTCAGGGTGGATGCTCTCGGCGACCCGGCGGACGAGGTCGAGGCGATCGGGGTCGCGGTCGCGGCGCTCGCACGTCGGCACGCCGTGCTCCGGACGAGCATCGTCACGAGCGGCGTGGCGCGGCCCCGTCAGGTGGTCCTCACCGACCGCGAGCCCGAGTTCACCGTGGTCGACCTCCGGGCGCACTCGCACACCGACGCCGAGCTCCGGCTCGATCGGCTCCTCGCTGACGACGTCGCCCGGGGCTTCCGGCTCGACCTCGATCCACTGCTGCGCGTCACCGCGGTCCTGACGGGCCGCGAGGGCGTCGATCGGCTCCGGCTCGTGTGGACCTACCACCACGTCGTCATGGACGGGTGGAGCCTGGCGCGCCTGTTCGCGGACTTCCGCGAGTACAGCGACCTGGCCCGGACGGGGAGTCGTGACGAGGTGCTCGGTCGGGCGGACCGGGACGCCGTCGGTGCGAGGCAGTACGCCGACTACGTCGGTTGGTCGGCGTCGCGGGACCGCGCGGCGTTCGACCGCTACTGGTCGGACCTGATGCGCGGTGTCGAGCCGCCGGCACGGCTCGCCAGCGTGGAGCGCGAACCCGAGCACGCCGCCGCCGCCGGAGCAGACGGAGCAGGCGGAGCAGACAGGGCAGACAGGGCAGGCGGGGCAGACGGGACGCGCGGCGCAGCCGCCGACGCAGACGGGACGGGCGGCGCCACCGACGCAGACGGGACGGGCGCGGACGCCGTCGACGGAGCCCCGGCCGACCGCGCGCGGTACGCCGTGACGACGGCCGCTGGCCTCCCCGGCGTCCTCGCCACGCGGTACGCGGGGCGGGGGATCACGCTCGCGCACCTGGTCGAGGCTGCGCTGGCCGTCGTGCTCGCGCGCGCCACCGGCACGACGGACGTCGTGTTCGGCAAGGTGGTGTCCGGTCGCGACGTGGACGTCGACGGTCTCGACGAGGTCGTGGGGCTGTTCGTCAACACCGTCCCGGTCCGGGTCACCGTCGACCCGAGCGGGACGGTCGACCGTCTGCTGGACGTCGTTCGCGCACAGGCGCTCGCCACAGCCGCGCACTCGCACGGGTCGCTCGCGCGCATCCAGTCCCTCGCCGAGCACCGCGATCTGTTCGAGTGCTTGCTCGCCGTCGAGAACTTCGCCCTCGCGGACGAGGACCTCGTCGATGCGGGGCTGCGGTTCGAGTCGGCGCGCGAGGAGACCGACTACCCCCTCACGGTCACCGTGCAGCCGGTCGACGACGCCCTGCGCTTCGTGGTCATGGTCGATCCGGCGCGGTTGGCGGTCGCCGATGCGAAGACGGTCGTCGATCGACTCGTCCGGGTGCTCGGGGCGTTCGCGGGTCAGGACGACGCCCTCGTCGGTGCGGTCGACAGCGTCGGTGCCGAGGAGCGCGTGACGGTGGACGGCTTCGCGACCACCTCGCACAGCACACTCGGAGTGTCGTCGATCGGTGCGGCGTTCACGGCCGCGGCGACCCGCAACGCCGACCGCACCGCAGTCGTGGATCGAGGGGTTCCCCTGTCGTACGCGGAGCTCGCCGCGATGGCCGACCGGATGCGGTCGGTCCTCACGGAGGCAGGGGTCGGTCCTGGCGCCCGCGTCGGTGTCCTCGGCACTCCGACCGCACCGCTCCTCGCCGGGATCCTCGGCATCTCGCTGGCAGGTGCCGCCTTCGTTCCGCTCGACCCGGCAGCTCCGCCGGAGCGGCTCGGCGCCATCGCCGCGGACGCGGGTACCAGGGTCGTCGTCTGCGCGGACGCGTCGGCGGCCCGACTCGTCGACGCCTGGGGGCTGCTGGACCCCCGTGACCCGGTCCTCGTGCTCGACGCGTCAGCCCTGCTCGACGCGTCAGCCCTGCCCGACGCCGACCGGCGCGCCGCCGGCGGAACGGCGGACACGGGCAGTGGGCCGGGCGCCCCGACGCCCGACAGCGCCGCCTCGGTGATGTATACCTCGGGGACGACAGGGCGACCGAAGGGTGTCGTGGTCCCGCACCGCGCCGTGCTCCGGCTCGTCCTCGACAACGAAGCACTCCCGTTGCACGCCTCCGACACGTTGCTGCTCACGGGGTCGCTCGCGTTCGACGCGTCGACCTTCGAGGTGTTCGGCATGCTCCTCAACGGCGGAACGCTCGTGCTCGACGACCGTGACGCCGTCGTCGACCCCGCGTCGCTCGGCGCGCTCGTCGACCAGCACCACGTGACGGTCATGTGGTTGACCGTCTCGCTGTTCAACCACGTCGTGACCACGGACCCGCGGGCGCTCGACGGGGTCGAGCGGCTCGTCATCGGGGGAGAGACCGTCGCCGCGGAGCACGTGCACCGGCTGCACCGGGAGAACCCTGCGATTCAGGTGTTCAACGGCTACGGGCCGACCGAGAACACGACCTTCACGACGGTGCACCCCTTCCAGCGCGGATTCACGCGGGTGGTGATCGGTAAGCCGATCGGGAACACCCGTGTGCGCATCGTCCGGGACGGCGACCGTGCCTGCGGCATCGGCGAGGTCGGCGAGGTCGTCGCGGGTGGGGACGGCGTCGCTGACGGGTACCTGGGTTCGCCGGAGCTGACGGCGCAGTCCTTCGTGCGCACGTCCGACGGTCTCGAGTACCGCACCGGTGACCGTGGTCGCTGGTTGGCGGACGGTACCGTCGAGTACCTGGGCCGGATCGGTGACGACCGACAGGTGAAGGTCCGGGGGCACCGGGTCGAACTCGCCGAGGTCGAGGCTGCCCTGCTGGCCCTCGACGGCGTCGACGACGTGGTCGTCGCGGCGCGGCGCGACGACTCGGGGACGACCCGCCTCCACGCCTACTTCGTCGCCGACACCGATGCCGCCGACCTCCGCGAACGTGCGGCACGGGTCCTGCCCTCGTACATGGTTCCCGCCCGTGCCTTCCGGACCCCGTCGATCCCGCTCACCGGGAACGGCAAGCGTGACGTCGCAGCGCTGCAGGCCCTCGATGCGGAGCACCCGGCCGTGGCCGCGGCCGACGCTGCTCCGCGGACCCGCGCGGAGCAGGCCGTCGCGGACGCCTTCGCCACCGTCCTGTCGCTGGCGGGTGTGGGGCGGAACGACTCGTTCTTCGAGCTCGGCGGTGACTCCATCACGGCCATCCGGACGGTCTCGCTGCTCCGCAAAGCGGGTTACCACTGCTCGGTGAGCCGGGTGATGCAGTCGATGACAGTGGACGAGATCGCTCGGCACATCGACGTGGCGGCACCGGCGGCCGCCCCGGTCCGGCACCTGCACGGGCCGGTGGGGCGTCTCCCGATGGTCGACGAGTTCCTCGCCTGGGGTCTCGCCGAGCCCGCGCACTTCAACCAGGACGCCGTGGTCGACCTCGGCAGGGTGTCGACGGCGCACGTGCGCGTGGCGCTCGACGCCGTCTGGGTCCACCACGACGCGTTGCGGGCGGTCCTCGACGGGCAGCAGCTCACCGTCCGACGTCCGGACGACGCGCGGTACGTCTTCGCCGAGGTGCACGTCGCGGCGGATGCCGAGGTGGACGGCGCGGTGGCCGACCTGGCGCGGCAGCTGCAGCCAGGCTTCGACCTCGGGACCGGCCCGCTCCTCGCAGCCGGTCTCGTGCAGGCCCCGAGCGGTGCGACGCTGCTGCTCTGCGCGCACCACCTGGTCGTCGACGTGGTCTCCTGGCACGTCCTCGTCGAGGACCTCGTCAGCGCTGTCCACGCGGCGCGTGCACACCGTGAGGTCACCCTGCCGCCCTCGACGGCCTCGCTCCGGGAGTGGTCCGAGGCGATCGTGTCGGCGGTCCGCGCACAGTCGGCGTCGGACCGCACGGTGTGGAGCGACATCGATCGCGCCCTCGTGGCGGAGCAGCGTCCGGAGGACCCGCCCGTCGACCACCTGCCGACGGCACCGGCCGGATCGACCGCACCGGCAGGACCGGCCGAACCGGCCGAACAGGCCGAACCGGCGCCGATCGTGCTCGACGCCGAGCAGACCGCCCGCTTGAAGCGGGTGGCCGTCGCCTACGGAGCGACGATCGAGGACCTGCTGCTCGCCGCTGTCGGCGCGGCGGTCGCGGCCGTCGACGGACGGTCGTCGATCGTCGTCCAGCGTGAGGCGCACGGACGACCAGAACACCCGCTCCTGCCCGACGTGTCGCGGACGGTGGGCTGGTTCACCGCGATCCACCCGGTCCTCGTGGAGTGCGACGCAGCATCACCGCACCGCTCGATCGTGCTCGCCAAGGAGGCGGTCCGTCGCGTCCCGCTCGGCGGCGTCGGGTACCGCGTCGACGACGACCAGGATCGCCGTGCCCGGCCGTCGATCTCCGTGAACTACATCGGCGACCAGGGTGCCGCCGCCCGGGGCGCCGGTTCGGGCGCCTACCGTCTGCATGCCGCAGGCACCGCATCGGCTCCGGGGAACCGCGTCCCCGTCGGCGTCCAGGTCGACGCCTTCGTCGCCGACGGACGCCTGCGGGTGCTCACGTCCGTGGGCCCGGGTGCGGACCCGGTGATCGTGACCGCCGTCGAGCAGCTCGGCCCCCGCCTCGCGGCACTCGCCACGGCCGGGAGGCGCGGGTCGGCTCGCGTACGCACGCCCAGTGACCTCGTGCGGGCCTCCGACCTGCACCTGGACGAGCAGGAGGCGATCGAACGCGCGTACGGCGACGTCGACGACGTGATCGACCTGAGTCCCCTGCAGCACGGGATGCTCCTCCACCACCTCCGGGAGCCGGGCAGTCGCGCCTCCGTCGTGCAGCAGGTCTTCGAGGTCGGAGAGCCGCTCCGGCGCACCTCCGCGACACCGTGGCGCGGTTCCGGTGGCGGCCTCTCCGCCCGGGTCGGAGCGGCCGTCGCCGAGCTCGCGGCACGACACCCGGTCCTGCGGACCCGCTTCGCGGCGGACGGTCTGCGCCGGCCCCGGCAGGTGGTGCTCGCAGCGGGTGAGCACTCCGGGCCGTCCGTCCGTTCCGCGTCGGTCGACGGCGGGGACGCGTTCGATGCCCTCCTGCACGAGGACGTCGAGCGCGGCTTCGTGCTCGCCGCAGAACCGCTGATGCGGGTCACCGTCGTCACCGACACCTCCCGTGCCGACGACGTCGAGACGCTCGTGCTCACCTACCACCACATCATCCTCGACGGGTGGAGTCTCGCCAGGATCCTCGACGAACTCGTCGCACTGTTGCGGGGCGAGGAGCTCCAGGCGATCGGACCGGCGGAGCGCACGGTCTTCGGTGACGTCATCGCCGCAGCGGCTCGCCGACCGCTCGACGCGTCGGACACGTACTGGCGCAACGTCCTCGACGGGTACGACGGAGCGCCGGAGCTGCAGACCGCTCTGCCCTTCACCGAGTCGCTCGCGGCGTCGTCGACGGCTGCCCGTGCCCGCCGCAGTTCGGATGCGGCGCTCGCAGCGCGGCTGACCGCCCGCTTCCAGGCGACGGGGACGACGCTGGCGCACCTCGTCCAGGCCGCACTCGCCCTCACACTCGGTCGAGCGCTCGACGTCGACGACGTCGTCATCGGCAAGGTCGTGTCGGGCCGCGACGGCACGGCCGCCGGCCTGGAGAACGCCACCGGCCTCTTCATCAACACCATCCCGGCGCGCGTCCGCTGGCAGCCGGCGCAGACCGTGCGGACACTGCTCGACGACGTCCGGGAGCAGGCCGTCGCCGCGATGCAGTACGACCACACGGCGCTCGCACGGGTGCAGAGCCTCGTCGGTCACGACCGACTCGTGTCGTGTCTCTACACCTTCGAGAACTACGGCCTCGACGCGGACGCCCTCGACGACGCCGGTCTCGCCTTCGTGCGCGGCCGAGAGCAGACCGAGACTCCACTCACGCTGACGGCGCAGCGGACCGGCGACGAGCTGCTGCTCGTCTGGCTGTACGACGCCGGCCACTTCGGCGGCTCGGACATCGACCGGCTCGGTGACCGGGTGATCGACGTGCTCGAGGCGTTCTGCCACGACGACGGGATGTCGGTCGCGCAGGCCGGCGCGACTCCGGAACGGGTCCTCGCCGCCCTGCCACAGGACACGTCAGGCGCGGTCGCTCCGCGCTTGCCGGGAGCGCTCGGTGCGGCGTTCGTCGCCGTCGCCGCCAGGGTGCCGCACCGAGTCGCGATCGCCGACGATCTGGAGTCGCTGACGTACCGCGAGCTGTGGGCCCGCGCCTCCGCCGTTGCGCGGGACCTCCGCCGAGGCGGTGTGCTCCCCGGTGACCGCGTGGGCATCGCGGGGGAGGCATCGATCGCGACCACCGTGGCGCTCGTCGGGGTCGTGCTCGTCGGTGGCTCGTACGTGCCGGTGGACGTGAACGCGCCGTCGGCCCGCGCCCGGCTCGTCCTCGACGACGCGGGCGTCACCGCGGTCCTCGCGGTCGATGCCGCCGGTCGGCGGCTCACCGACGAGGCGGGGCTCCCGCTGCCGGTGATCGGCGTCGAGCAGGGGCGGACGGCACCGCCGATGGTGCCGGTCGAGCGACGGGGCGACGACGAGGCGTACGTGATGTACACCTCGGGGACGACGGGACGCCCGAAGGGGGTCGTGGTGCCGCAGCGGGCGGTGCTCCGGATCGCCTGGGAGAACCCGGACATCCCCATCACGGGCGACGACGTCGTGCTCGCCGGGAGCTCCGTCGCGTTCGACGCCGCGACGCTGGAGCTCTGGGGGCCGCTGCTGCACGGCGGCCGGGCGGTGATCGCCGACCGTGCGACGTTGGTCGACGCGTCGGCGCTCGCCGAGCTGTTCGCTCGCCACGGTGTGACGGTCATGTTCGTGACGACGTCACTCTTCAACTCGCTCGTGGGTCAGGACCCGGGCGTCCTGGCGGCCCTGCGCGTCGTGATGACCGGCGGCGAGCGAGCGGACGCCGAGCGCATGCGGCAGCTGTACGGGGCGAGCGGTGCGCTGCAGATGTTCCACGTGTACGGCCCGACCGAAAACACCACCTTCACGACGGCGTACCGGATCCCTCGGGTGCTCCCCGTCGGGCGCACCGTGCCGATCGGTGCGCCGATCGCGGGTGGCGGTGTCGTCGTCCTCGACCGCAACGGATCGCTGTGCGGACCGGGCGAGCAGGGCGAGCTGGTCGCGACGGGTCTCGGCCTCGCGCTCGGCTACCTTGGGATGCCCGACCGGACCGCCGAGCGCTTCCCGGTGCTCGACGGTGTCGTCGGCTACCGCACCGGCGACCGCGTCCAGTGGCAGGCCGACGGCACGCTCGTCTTCCTCGGCCGGGTGACCGAGCACGCCCAGGTTAAGGTGCGTGGGTTCCGCGTGGAGCTCGGCGAGGTCGAAGCGGCCATCGCGCAGGTCGACGGGGTGCGCGACGTCGTCGTCGTGGCGCGGAGCGTCGCGGGCTCCCCGACGGTCCTCGCCGGCTTCGTCGTCGGCGCGGCACACGTCACCGCGTCGACGGTGCGCGAGGGGCTGCGCCGGCTGCTCCCCGACTACATGGTGCCGCGGCACATCGTGCCGCTCGCGGCCCTCCCGCTCAACGTCAACGGCAAGCTCGACACGGGGGCGCTGCCGTGGCCGGCGGGTGATGACGGGGGCCCGCACGGGGATGCACTGCCGACGTCCACGGCGGAGGGTGACCACGTCGAGCAGCGCATCGCGGCGGTGTGGTCGGACGTCCTCGGCATCCGTGGTGTCGCGGTCACCGACAGCTTCTTCGAGATCGGTGGCGATTCGCTCACGATCATGCAGGTCAAGGGGCAGCTCGATGCCGCGTTCCCCGGGGCGTTGACCATCGGTGACCTGTTCTCCTGCCCGGACCTGCGGGCTCTCGCGGACCGCGTCCGAGCGTCCGGGAACCGTCGACTCGTCGTCGAGCGGGTCACCGTTCCGGAGCTCGACGGCGTCGACGAACTCCTCGGTCGGATCGTCGTCGACGTGTCCTGGGACCAGCGCCACCGGGCGCGGGCGGTGTACGCGTTCATGCTCGCCCTCCGGCTGACGGCGACGCGGGTTCCGCAGGCGGTCCTCGTGCACGAGGACGACGGGCTGCGGAGCGTCCCGTTCCCGGAGTCGGCGGACCACCACGCGAACGTCGACCAGATCGAGCGGCACCTCGTCACGGCGACCCCGGTCACGCGGCACACGCCCGTCCGGGTCGAGGGCGGCGGGCAGGTCGTCGCCGTCCGGCTCGGCTCCGTGTCCGCACCGACCACGGCGCACGAGACGGTCGACGTCACCGTGGTGCTCGACACCGGTGACTCGAGGGTGACGCTGGCCGTGGAGCCGCAGGGAACGCGCGTCGACCTGCGACCTGCGACGCTCATCGCGGCACGGTACGCGACCCTCCTCGAAGGGCTCCTTGCCCGGACGGGGTGATCAGACCGGCACGGTGGCGGTCCTCGGGACGCCGCGGTTGATGGCGCCGGCGGCACTGCTCGCCCACGTCTCACGGAGGAACACGAACAGGCCGATCGCGACCACCAGCAGGAGGAACGCCGTGCTCGCCCCGATCCAGACGCTCTGGAGCGAGGTGGGCGGTGCGAGCACCACGATGATGAGGGCTGCGGGCGACAGGACCCAGAGCAGGACCCCGACGGTCAGCGACCTCGTCTGACGTCGTTCGTTCGCCCTGGCGACCTCGTTGACCCAGCGGATGACGTCCGCGTCCGGGCTGAAACGGCGCTCCTGGATCCGGGCGAAGGGAGCGAACGCGCCCGAGACCCGTACGATCGTGACCGTCGCGATCGCTCCGAGGGCGAGTGCGAGGACGAGCCCGATCGCGATCGCGACGCCGGCGTCCAGGGGGAAAGCCGGCTGGTCCGACGCGCCGAGCAGCAGCACGAGCGGGATCGCGGCGAGGACGTAGAGCGCGACTCCGGCACCGAGGCGTGGCGCCGTCCGACGGTGCGCCTCGGTGAAGCCCTTCGCCTCGTCCATCGAGATGGGCGCGTGCACGGGCACCCGCTCGTCGGAGGGGCGCACCGGACCGCCCGCCCGGGGCTCCAGGTCCGCGGTGATGCCGAGGGTGAGCGCGAGCTCGTCGAGGCTGCCGAAGTCGCTGACGATCTGGACCATCGCTTCGTTCGGTGTCGCACCGTCGGCGATGAGTCCGGCGTACGCGTCCTCCATCATCCCGTGCAGCTCCGCCTTCGCCTCGCGCAGGCGGGGGGTCTGCGGGTAGGGGCGGAACATCGTCTCCAGGTACTCGCTGATCTCGTTCACGCGTTGGTCCCTTCCACGAAGCGGTCGATGACGGACTTGGTGTCGCGCCACTCCTCGGTCTTGTCGTCGAGGTGCGCGCGACCCGATCCGGTGATCTGGTAGTAGGTGCGGAGTTTGCCGGACTCGGAGGTGCCGTGGAACGACGTCACGAGCCCGGCGAGTTCGAGGCGTTTGACGGCGGAGTACAGGGTCGTCTGCTTGATCGTGTAGTCGGCCCCGGTCACGGTGCTGATCCGCTGCGCGAGTTCGTACGCGTAGGACGGCTCGGACCGGACGAGCGAGAGCACGATGAGGTCGACGTACCCGCGGATGGCATCGGCGCTGATCATCGGGACCCCCTCTCGTTGCTCACTGTGCTGCACATAGTACGCCGGACGTAGTACGCCGAGCAAGGTGATCTTCCAGGGTGTGCGGTGTCGACTGCTCCGCGAAGTCCTCCACAGACCGAGTGCAGTGCGTCGTTCGACACAGTCGACGGACAGAGCCGGTGTGTCGTCCGAAGCTTCCACCTAGACTCCCCGTGCGCCGGTGGGGCGCGGCCGACCGGTTCGGCCCGATCAGGGGGAGAGCATGTTCCGTATCAGTCGTCTCGTCGCGACCATCGCGACCACGGTGGTGGTGGCCGCCGGCATCGCCGTCGCCGGCCCGTCGTCGGGTGCATCCGCAGCGGTCACGCCGCTGGGTGTCGACATCTCCTGGCCGCAGTGCGGCAGCCAGGTGCCGACCGACCAGGCGTTCGGCATCGTCGGCGTCAACGAGTCCCTCGGCAACACCACGAACCCGTGCCTCGCCGAACAGCTCGCCTGGTCGGCGAAGTCCGTCGGGGGTTCGGCCCAGCCGAAGACGCAGCTGTACGCGCTGTTCGCCAACCCGGGTCTCAAGGCGTCGGTCTGGCCCACGTCGAACCGGTACCAGAACACGGTGCCCACCAACCCGTTCGGCAAGTGCGTGACCAAGGGCGGCAAGAAGCAGGTCACCCTGGCGTGCTCGTTCATGTACGGCTACGCCCGTGGGTACGACGACGTCCAGAGTCGTGGCGTCCCGAACCCGTCCGCCTACCGCTGGTGGATCGACGTCGAGACGGGTCTGTCGTACCAGCGCGACACCGCCCAGAACCGCGCGGCGATGCAGGGCATGATCGTCGGGCTCAAGACCGCCGGCATCAAGCGGATCGGCCTCTACTCGACCACTTCGCAGTGGAAGACCATCGCCGGCACGGTCAAGTCGAACAGCACGCTGTACGGCCGCTCGAACTGGATCGCGCTCGGCCGGAGCACGGTCACCAAGGCGCGGAAGGCCTGCTCCGGCACCCCGCTGCCCGGCGGCACCATCGCGATGGTCCAGGTCGTGGTGCCCTACGGGTCCGGCAGCATCGACCGCAACGTCTCCTGCACGTGATCGCACTGTCGTGACGTCGTGACGTCGTGACGTCGTGACCCCAGACGGACGGGAGGCCCGGTGCCAGCTGGCACCGGGCCTCCCGTCCGTCTGCGGGTCGCGTCGGACCCGTCTCCGCCGTGGATGTGTCAGCCGGCGATGCTCTCCGTCAGCACGCCGGACTGCGCGAAGGTGGTGTGGATCGCGTTCGCGGCCTGCTCGAAGGCACGGTTGCCGCGCGAGATGCCGAGCGCTCCACCCTTGATCGCGGACTTGCCCGAGCCGCGCAGCAGTCGGGCGACCGTCCGGCCGTCCGGGGCGATCATGATCTGCACGTCCAGGCGGGTGTGGAACGTGCGGTCGTTCGCCATGCCGCCGATGAGGAGCGTCAGGCCGAGGCTGCCGCGGGTCGCACGGAGTGCCCCTTGCTCGGCGTCGTCGACGGTGTAGCCCTCGCGAGACAGGGCCTCGCGCACCTGGGCACGGGCGGTCTCGGGGTCAGTGGCGACGAAGAAGTCGTGGCTCTCGGGCATGTGTGTTCCTTCCGAACGGGTCCGCTGGGACACGGAGGACGCTCGCCCCCGAAGACGATCATGCCGTGTCGGAACGACGGAGGTGTCGCTTACGCTGGTCGTGTCATGACTGCCTCGATGAACCGCCGCGCACTCCTGTCCCTCGCCGGCGTCGCCGGGATCGGGCTCGCCGTCGCTGCGTGCTCCTCCGGCAGCGACTCGGGCAAGGGCTCGGGCAAGGGCTCGGGCAAGGGCTCGGGCGGCGGGCGCGGGAGCTCCGGGGGTGGGGATGCAACGTCCACCCCGACGGCGAAGCCCGTCGCGAAGGCCGTCACTCCGGCGCAGGTCCCGCTCGCCGGTGGCGTCACGATCACCGTGACGGGGACCGGACTCGCCGCCGTCAAGGGCGTCACCGTCGGTGGTGTCGCGGCACGCGACGTCACGGCGACCGCGTCGAAGGTGACCTTCACGGCCCCGCACCAGGCGATGTACACCGCCGGTGACGCCGACGTCGCGCTCTTCACCTCGGTGATCGAGCCCACCGCGTCGGCGAACCAGTCCTCCGACGGCAACGGCAGCGCCGCGAACGACGGGCAGAGCGGTGCCACCCAGGACACCGCGACCGCATCGCCGACGCCGACCGCCGCCGCGACGCCCGCTGCGGGCAGCGCGGTCGCCTCGACCACCCTCGCCTACGCCGCACTGACCGACGTCGACCGGCAGCTCGCGTACGCGATGCGGTACTGGAAGGACTACAACCTCGCCGAGTACGGCACGATGAACCCCATCGGCGGCGACTGCGCGAACTACGTCAGCCAGACGCTCATCGCCCGTGGGTGGGAGCAGCGCTCCGACTGGTACAACCGCGCGGCCGGTGCCGAGCACAGCGCGACGTGGACCTACTGCCCGACGATGGACCCGTGGCTCGAGACCAACGCGGCCGAGTTCGGACTCACCCGGCGTTCGTCGGACGAGCGCGACAAGGTGCAGGTCGGCGACATCGTGTTCTTCGACTGGAACGCCAACGGGTCACCGGACCACACCACCATCGTGTCCGAGGTCTTCACCGAGCCCGACGGCACCATCCGCATCAAGTCGGCGAGCCACAACCAGGACGGCCCCTACCGCGACCTCGACGAGATGATCACGGTGCAGCACCCCGGCGGATCGGCCTGGTTCCACACGTTCGACGCGTAGCGCTGCCCAGCGCCGCTCACGGGTACCCGAGGAACCACAGCAGCACGACCGCGACCGGCTGCAGGCACACCCCGACGACCAGCCACGTCACCGCCCGCCGCCGTGTCCCCACGAACACGTCCGACCCGAGCAGCGGCGCCATCGGCATGAGCAACCGTGGCAACGACTGCTGCGGGAGGAACACCGCCACCAGGTACAGCCCGTAGGAGGCTGTGAACGCGAGCACGTCGGCACCCAGGGCCCTGGTGCTCCTGCGCGAGAAGAACCACACCGCGCCGGCGAGGACCACCACGACGAGCACGATGCCGAGCGGCCCGAGCCACGTCGACGCCATCGTGAACCACGGCGTCAGCGGCGCGAAGTGCTGGCGACCGACGAACCCCACCCACCACGACAGCTCGGTGTCCAGGTAGGCGTTCGGCCGCCCCGTCACGGCCGTCGCGATGACGGGCCACGCCAGTCCCGCAGCCGCGACGACCAGGCCGGTCACCACGATCGCGATCCGGTCACGCCACGGGAACACTTCGGCAGCGCGACCCATGCGGTGCGCTCCGACCCACCGCAGGACCAGGTGCACGGCCAGTGCCAGCGCCAGCGCGAGGACCCCGGGCTTCGTGAACGCCGCCACGACACCGAGCGGCGCGATCAGCCAGTACCGACGCCGCACAAGCGCCAGCAGCGCGCCGAACAGCAGCACGAGCAGCAGGCTCTCCGCGTAGGCGACCTGCAGCAGGAACCCCGTCGGCGCGAACGCGAACAGGGCCGTCGCCCAGCGGGCCCGGTGCGAGCACCCGACGGCGAGCACCAGCCGGTACAGCAGCACGCAGGCACCCGCTCCGGCGATCGACGCCACCACGACCCCGGCGACCCAGAACGAGGCGCCGGTCAGTGTCATCAGGATCCGCACGACCGCGGGGAACACCGGCAGGAACGCCCACGCGTTCGGCAGGACGTGCCCGGAGTCGTCGACCGGCAGCGTTGCCGGGTACCCGTGCTCGGCGATGGTCCGGTAGAACGAGGCGTCCCACGAGCCCGAGAACGTGAAGAACGAGGGATCCTGCCGGTACGAGGCGAACGGCCAGCCGTTCGCGGTCGCCAGCAGGTACACGGTCGCCAGCAGCACCGTGCTGACCACCCGCGAGGCCGCCCAGATCAGCAGCGGTGTTGTCCAGGCGCTGTGCCGTCCGGTCAGCAGGCTGCGGAACCCCCGCCGGGAGGCCCGGCTCGCTTCCGCCACGCTCGTCACCCGCCCGATCCTCCCAGATCGCAGGCCGCGCCCCGCATCGCGGGCCGCCACCCGCCCGGCGCGAGGCAACCCGTGTGCATCGTGAGCAGGAATGGTCGGGTCCGCCTGCCGGACCCGACCATTCCTGCTCACGAAGTGCGGGCCTCCCGGCTAGCGCTCCGTGACCGCGCGACGGATCTGCTCGATCGGGACCTTCGGGGAGCGGTCTGCGTTGAGCAGGCCGTTCGTCTCCTGCATGGTGTCGGTGAGCTGCGTGTAGCAGGACCCGGCGAGGAACGAGCTCGCGCGGATCGCGTCGTACAGCGCGGTGATGCGGGCCACCCAGTCGTCGCCGTCAGTGGCCGACGTGTAGCCCCAGCCGTCCTCGCGCTGGACGCCCGGCTGGTAGTTCACGCCGCCGAACTCGGTGAGCATCACCGGCTGGCCGAGGTCCTCGGCGCCGCCGACGAGGATGCGACGGTCCGCCGGGCCGATGCCACCGAGGAGTCGGGTCCGTGCGGTCTCGTCCGCGTAGGTGGCAGCGAGCCGGGGTCCGTCGCCCTCGTAGTCGTGGATCGTGACGATGTCGGAGTTCGTGTGCTCCCACCCGTCGTTGGAGATCACCGGACGCGTCGGGTCCAATGCCCGCGTGACGTCGGCGAGGGCCCGGGCGTAGGCCTGCTGGGCGGGGTCGGTGGCGATGTGCTGCACACCCCAGCTCTCGTTGGCGGGCACCCACGTGACGATCGACGGGTGCGAGGCGTCACGCTCGACGGCGTCCATCCACTCGCGCATCAGACGTTGCACGGCGCGGGGGGAGAACGCGTAGGCGCCGGGGGCCTCGCCCCACACCAGGAGTCCGAGCCGGTCGGCCCAGTACAGGAACCGGGGGTCCTCGATCTTCTGGTGGTTGCGGGCCGCGTTGAAGCCGAGCTCCTTGATGAGTTCGACCTCGCGGCGGAGTGCCTGGCGGGACGGGGCGGCGATGTGCGACTCGGGCCAGTAGCCCTGGTTCAGGACGCTGCGGACGTCGTGGCGTCGGCCGTTGAGCAGGAACGCGCCGCCGTCGACCCCGACCGTCCGGATCCCGAAGTAGCTGGCGACCGCGTCGAGCGCGCCCGTGCCCACCCGCGTGCCGTTGCCGGAGCGCGCCAGCAGCGTGACCGTGGCGTCGATCAGCCGTGGCGTCTCCGGCGTCCAGTGCAGCTCGTCCTCGGCCTGCCCGTTCGTCTGCCGCGCGATCGGCACGACCACGTCGAACTCGTCCCCGGTCTCGCCGACGGTGGTCTCGATCGTGGCGAGGTGCTCGTCGCGGTCGTCCCAGCGGGCCTCGACGCGCAGGCGCTCGCCGCCGGTGCGGTGACCGTCGAGTCGGACCGTCAGCCGCATGGTCGCGTGGTCGACGTTCGTCCAGCGCAGGGACGCGATCGAGGCGGGTGGCACGGCCTCGAGCCAGACCGTCTGCCAGATCCCGGTGGTCCGGCGGTACCAGATCGCGTGCGGGTCCTCGTGCCAGTCCTGCTTGCCGCGCGGCTGGGTCAGGTCGTGCGGGTCGTCCTCGGCGCGGACCACCAGGGTGTGCACGGCGTCGGCGTCCGTGGTCAGCGCCTCGGTGACGTCGAAGGAGAACGGGGTGTGGCCGCCCTCGTGCTCGCCGATGAACTGCCCGTCGATCCAGACGCGGGCGCGGTGGTCGACGGCGCCGAAGTGCAGCACGAGTCGAGGGGCGCCGGTGCCGAACCCGGCGGCGTCGAGCTCCGAGCGGGTGATCGCGCGGGAGTACCAGACCACGGGGTGGAACCCGGGCTCGTCGATGCCCGAGGCCGGGGACTCGGGCGGGAACGGGACGACGATGTCCCGGGCGTCGGTGAAGCCGGTGCGCCAGGCGTCGTCGTCGCCGTCGTTCCGGAACGACCACGTGCCGTCGAGGTCGGCCCAGGCGGTGCGGAGCATCTGCGGCCGGGGGTACGTGCCGTCCTGCCGCGAAGCGAGGGGGAGGCCGGGGGCGGAAGCGGAGTCAGGTGCGGCCACGATGCCGTCGAGCGTGCTCATGCGTCCATGCTCCCGTCCTGGTACATCGTTGTAAAGGGCTCGTTGTAAAGAGGGAGTCGGGATTGCGCAGAGCAGGCTCCGCAGGGCGCTCGTCGAGCGGTCGCTCAGTCGATCGCGGCGTCGCGCGTGAGCACCATGACGTCCATCCGTCCCTGCTGGACGACCACGCCGTGCTGGTTCCGCAGGGCCACCGCCCGTTCGACGATCCCGGTCGTCCCCGAGCTCGTCAGCCGGGTGCCGAGGACCTCGACGGTGCAGGTCACGGTGTCGCCGATGAACACGGGCTCGGTGAACCGCCACTGGTCGATCCCGAGCAGTGCCACCGCGGACCCCTCGAAGACGCCCGTGCGCGCGATGAGCCCGAGGCACAGCGAGGTGCCGAGCAACCCGTGCACGATCCGCTGCCCGTACCGGGTCTTCCCCGCGAACTCGACGTCCGTGTGCACCTGGTTGTTGTCGTTCGTCCACGAGGCGAACGACACAACGTCCGCCTCGGTGATGGTGCGCCCCGGCGTCGTGAAGGTCTGTCCGGCAGCGAGGTCCTCGAAGTAGTGCGGCACGGCCCGATTCTCGCACCCGGTCAGAGCCGCGCGAGCAGCTTCCGTGATCGGCGCAGGCCCTGCGTGCTGGCCGCCTGCTCGGTCGTCGCGAGGACGCCGTACCCGAACGTGTCCTCGCCGTGCTGCGCTGCCACGGCTCCCAGCCGTCGGTACGCATCGGCGGCGTGTGCGGCGTCGAGCGTCTCGCCGAGGGTCTCCTGCACCCGTCGCAGTCGACCGAGCCGGCGCTTCCCGACGTCGGGCACGTCACCGGCCGCCTGCAGGGCGTAGCGCAACCGGCGCGCGGCCTTCCGGACCTCGTGCAGGGTGTCGAGGTCATCGCTCGGATCACCCAGCAGCCGACCGACGCGTGCCCGCTCGTGCCGGATGCGCCGGGCGGCGAACGTGGCCGCGTCGTCGTCCGCGTGCGGGCCGGCCGGTGCCCGCAGCAGCAGGTCGTCGAGGGCATCGAGTGTCCGGAACCAGGCGTCGGAGCGCAGCGATCGCCGGAGTTCGGCCGCAGCGACGTTGCGACGTTCCGCGGTCTCCGACGCGATGCGGTCCAGGGTCTCGGCGTCCACGTACCCGTCGGGGGCGTGTGCCGCCGACCGGGACAGGCCGGCGTGCAGCACCTCGGCGTCGCGAGCGGTCCCGGCGATCCGTCCGGTCTCGGCCAGGGCGGCACGGAGTTCCTCGGTCGCCTGACGGTCGAGCGCGCCGCGGAACGCCGCGAGCACGCTCCGCAGGCGGCGCAGCACCTTCCGCAGGTCGTGCACGGCCTCGGGCTCGTCGGCTCGGACCCGGGGGTCCGCCGCGACGAGGTCGCGCCGCAGGGCATCGAGCACCCGCAGGACCAGCCCCGCGGCGGTGTCCGGCCGGGGGCGCTTCGCTCGGCCGCGTCGGCGCTCCGGGGCGGGCTCCGGGCCGCGGGGGAGCGGAACCGACGAGACGTCCACGGGATCGGTCGCCGCGTCGTGCAGCGCTCGTTCGGCCGCTCGTGCCGTGGCGCCGTCGCGTCCGTCGTCGGTCAGGGCCCACCACCGCGACGACCGCAGCACGGTGGTGTCCGGGTCACCATCGTCCACGCGCACGTCGGCGACCTCGGCCCGCACCCGGCCGTCCCTGCCGCGGAGGGTCACGAGCGTCGTGGTGGTGTCACGGACCAGGACGGTCCGAAGCGGACGACCACGCAGGAACACCTCGACCGCGTCCCGTGGGGGATCGTCGGACGCGCCGTCGAGCGGTTCCGGGCCGACCCCGTGAGCACCCCGGTCGATCGTCCAGGTGTCGTCCGGCAAGCGTGTGAGCACGACCCCCTCGGCAGCGAGCACCCGGTCGTCGGAGTCCCACACCGTCTCGCGCACCGTCACCGCTCCGTGGCGGCGGACGTCGGCGGCGAACGGCTCGAGTGCGGGGAGTCTGCGGTCGTCGAGGATCCGCCAGGTCCGGCGGGGGTCGGGGAGCGCACGTGCAGCGTCAGCGGCGGGAGGAGGAGCGGCAGCGGATCGGGGCATGCCGCAAGTGTCGTCCGACGCACCCGTGTCAGACCGGGGGCAGCGGGTTCTGTGGACAGAGCCCTGCCCGTCCCGTCCTGTGGGGGACTCGGCACCTCGCCAGGCCCCGGCGCGTAGGTTCCGCTGCATGAGCGACGGAGCACCCAGCGCCCCCGACACCCGCGCGGACACGAGCGCAGACGCCAGCGCAGACACCAGCGCAGACGCCAGCGCAGACGCCAGCGCCCCCGACACCAGCACGCCGAGCGATCGCGACCTCGAGTCCTGGATCGCCGACCGCCGCTGGTACGCCTCGAAGGGATCCGTGCCACGCCTCCGGACGATCTCGACCGACGACGGGACCCGGCTGGTGCTCGACGAGGCCCCCGCGGTCCCCGTCCTCTACCAATCACCGATCACCAGCGGCCCCGACGGCGCGCTCGTCGACGCCACCACCGACCTCGCGTGGGTGTCGGCACTCGCCGCACGCATCGACGCGGCACCGGACAGCCTCAGCCCGATCGGTCGGGTCACCGCGGCCCGCGTCCTGACGGGTGAGCAGTCCAACACATCGGTCATCTGCGACACCGAGTCCGGCGACCGCGTGATCATCAAGGTCTTCCGCGTGCTGCACCACGGCGACAACCCCGACGTGACCACGCAGCTCGCCCTCACGGCGGCGGGCAGCACGCGCGTGCCGCGGGTCTACGGCGCCCTCCGCGCCGACTGGCCCGACGTCGGACGCCCGGACGGCACGGCGACGGGTCACCTCGCCTTCGCCCAGGAGTTCCTCCCCGGGCTCGACGACGCCTGGCGCGTCGCCCTGCAGGAGGCGCAGGCCGGCACCCCGTTCGGTGACCGCGCCGAGCAGCTCGGCACCGCGCTCGCCGACGTGCACCGCACACTCGCCGGAGAGCTGCCGACGGAACCGGCAGACGCACCCCGACGGGACGCCGCCGTCGCGACGATGCACGCCCGACTCGACACCGCTGCCCGCGAGGCCCCGGCCGTCGCCGACCACGTCGATGCCGTCCGCGCGGTCTACGCCCGTGCCGCCGACGCGACGTGGCCGGACCTGCAGCGCATCCACGGTGACCTGCACCTCGGACAGGTCCTGTCGGCACCGGATCCCCGTGGCTGGGTCTTCCTGGACTTCGAGGGCGAACCCCTCCGCCCCCTCGACGAACGCTCGCTGCCGGACGTCACCCTGCGCGACGTCGCGGGCATGCTCCGCTCGTTCGACTACGTCGCGGGTGCGCTGGCGCACGACGCCGAACCGGTCGACGCGGCCGCCTGGGCGGCCGAGGCGCGGGCCCGCTTCCTCGAGGGCTACCGGCGGGGCACCGGCGCGGACCTCGCCGCCCACAGCGCACTGCTCGACGCCTTCGAGCTCGACAAGGCGGTCTACGAGGTCGTCTACGAGACCCGCAACCGACCCGACTGGGTCGGCATCCCGCTCGCGGCCGTCGCGCGCCTGGTCGGCGACAGCGGGTCCTGACCGCGAACCACGAACGGACGGGAGGCCCGTGGCGACACCGCCACGGGCCTCCCGTCCGTCACCGGGTGACGTCGTCTAGTTGACGGGACCCGTGTACTTCTCGCCCGGTCCGGCACCGATCGGGTCCGGGATCGCCGACGCCTCGCGGAAGGCGAGCTGCAGCGAACGCAGCCCGTCGCGGAGCGGACGTGCGTGGTGGTCGCCGATCTCGGTCGCGGCTGCGGTGACGAGGCCGGCCAGCGCGGTGATGAGCTTCCGCGCCTCGTCCAGGTCGGTCTGCTCCTGCGGGTCGTCTGCCAGGCCCACCTTCACGGCCGCGGCACTGAGCAGGTGCACCGCAACGGTGTTGATGAGTTCGACCGCCGGCACCTCCGCGATGTCCCTGGCGGCGTCGATGCCGGTGTCGTCGATCGGGGTGTCGCTCACGGTGCTCCTCTGCTAGGCTTGCTCGCGGCAGATGCTGTCCGTGTGCCGTCAGTTCCCTTGACATCAGTTCTCCTGAGATCAAGATCCTCGACAACACCCGGACGGTGTCACGAAAGAGGAGTCTCTCCCACCCGCGGCCGCGTTCCACCAGGCTACCGGGTCACCACCGCTCCGCGAGTGCACGTGTTGCACCCGTCGGTCGGATCCCACGGATCCGATGCAGGGCGGCTGCCGAACGGGTCGACATCCCGTGCGTCAGATCTCCTCTCTCGTGCTGTCGTCCAGGGCAAACGCCCCGGACGGCCACCACCTGATTGAAGGAGCTCCGCATCACCGATCCCCGTACCAACGACCGAATCCGCGTTCCCGAAGTCCGACTCGTCGGTCCGCAGGGTGAGCAGGTCGGCGTTGTCCCGATCGCCATGGCACTGCGTCTCGCGCAGGAAGCCGAACTGGATCTGGTCGAGGTCGCGCCGAACTCGAAGCCGCCCGTGGCCAAGATCATGGACTACGGCAAGTTCAAGTACGAAGCCGCTCAGAAGGCCAAGGAAGCCCGTCGCAACCAGGTGAACACGGACCTGAAAGAGGTCCGTTTCCGCCTGAAGATCGACGTGCACGACTACGAGACGAAGCGCAAGCGCGCCGAGGGGTTCCTCCTCGGCGGCGACAAGGTGAAGGCGATGATCCTCTTCCGTGGCCGCGAGCAGTCGCGTCCGGAGCAGGGTGTCCGTCTCCTCCAGAAGTTCGCGGAAGAGATCGCCGAGTTCGGTGTCGTCGAGTCGCGTCCGACCCAGGACGGTCGCAACATGACGATGATCATCGCCCCGCTCAAGAACAAGTCCGACGTCAAGGGCGAGCAGAACGCCAAGCGTGCTGCACAGAAGGCCGAGCGTCGTGCCACCGAGCACGCCGCGAAGGGCAAGGACGAGGCCGAGGCCGGTTCCACGTCCGAGGCAGCTGCGGAATCCACGGACGCCGCGGCCGAATAGGTCCCCGGACCGAACCCGCAACGACGCGGCCCCCCATCCATCCCACGGAAAGGCACCACCATGCCCAAGCAGAAGACCCACTCCGGGTCGAAGAAGCGCTTCAAGGTCACCGGTACCGGCAAGATCATGAAGCAGCAGGCCGGTATGCGTCACAACCTCGAGGTCAAGAGCTCCAAGCGCAAGGCCCGCCTGAACGAGGACCAGGTCCTCTCCAAGGGTGACGCGAAGAACGTCAAGAAGCTCCTCGGCCACTGAGCCCCCGGATCGTAAAGGAATAGTGCAATGGCACGAGTAAAGAGAGCGGTCAACGCCGCCAAGAAGCGCCGCGTCATCCTCGAACGCGCCGAGGGCTACCGCGGCCAGCGTTCGCGCCTGTACCGCAAGGCCAAGGAGCAGGTCACCCACTCCCTCGTCTACGCGTACCGCGACCGTCACGCGAAGAAGGGCGAGTTCCGTCGCCTGTGGATCCAGCGCATCAACGCTGCGTCACGTGCGAACGGCCTGACCTACAACCGCCTCATCCAGGGTCTCAACCTGGCCGGCGTCGAGGTCGACCGTCGCATCCTCGCCGACCTCGCGGTGAACAACCCCGAGACCTTCACCGCGCTCGTCGAGACCGCGAAGAAGGCCCTCCCGGCCGACACCTCGGCCCCGAAGGCTGCGTAGTCAGTTCTTCTGCTCGCGAAACCCCCGCCGCACGGCGGGGGTTTCGTCGTTCCTAGACTTGGGTCGTGAGCGATCTCCTCGAGAACCCCCGTGCCGGACGCGTGAAGGCCGTTGCGGCCCTGGCCAAGAAGGACGTCCGGGCCGAGACCGGCCTGTTCCTGCTGGAAGGGCCCCAAGCCGTCCGCGAAGCGCTGGAGTACGCCCCGGAGCTCCTGCGCGAGCTCTACGTGACGCCGACCGCCGCAGCCCGCTACGGGCTGGACGACGCGCCGGTGGACACCTGGTTCGTGACCGAGCAGGTGCTCGACGCGATGGCCGACACGGTCACCCCGCAGGGCGTGGTGGCGGTGTGCCAGCAGTTCCCGACGTCGGTGAAGGACGTCTTCCCGGACCGCGCTGCGGCCGCCGCCGACCGGGAGGCCCGTGATGCGTCCGACGAGCAGGCCGCGTTGCCCGGACTGGTCGCCATCCTCGAAGAGGTCCGGGACCCGGGGAACGCCGGCACGATCATACGGGCCGCCGACGCGGCCGGCGCCGACGCGGTGGTGCTGACCGGACGCTCGGTCGACCCGTACAACCCGAAGGTCGTCCGGTCGACGACCGGGTCCCTGTTCCACGTCCCGGTGTCCGTCGGCGTGACCCTGGCCGACACGATCGAGCGGGCGAAGGCCCTCGGCTACACGGTGCTCGCGGCGGACGTCTCCGGCGACGACCTGCCGGTGGTCCGCGCCGAGGGGATGCTCGACGGACCGACCGCGTGGGTCTTCGGCAACGAGGCCCGCGGACTCACCGCCGACGACCTGGCGCTCGTCGACCGGGCCGTCAAGGTGCCGATCTACGGGCAGGCGGAGTCGATGAACCTCGCCACGGCCGCGTCGGTGTGCCTGTACGAGTCGGCCTTCGCGCTCCGGAGCTGACGCTCCTCCCTCCCCAGGCCGGTCGTCGGCATCGGTCATCCACCGTCCGCTCGGTGCAGGTGGGTGGTATCCCGACGGCCGGTAGGCTTGGGTCTCGTGTCAGAACCTCTCGAGATCAGCGAATCGGCCGTCGCCGACGCGGTGGACGCGGCCCTCGCCGCCGTCCGTGCCACGACGACGGTCGCCGAACTGAAGCAGGCCAGGGCCGAGCACACCGGTGAGCAGTCACCGTTGGCGCGGATGAACGCATCGATGCGCAGTGTGCCGCCGGAGCAGAAGGCCGCGGCGGGCAAGCTCGTCGGGCAGGCCCGTGGGCGGGTGAACGCGGCGATCGCCGAGCAGGAATCCGTCCTCGCGGTGGCCGAGGAACACGCACGGCTCGAAGCCGAGCGCGTCGACGTCACCGCGTTGCCGGTCCACCGCGCCACCGGCTCCCGCCACCCGCTCTCGCTGCTGAACGAAGCCGTCGCCGACATCTTCGTCGGCATGGGGTGGGAAGTGGCAGAAGGCCCCGAGCTCGAGCACGAGTGGTTCAACTTCGACGCCCTGAACTTCGACCAGGACCACCCGGCCCGGGCCATGGCGGACACGATCTTCGTCGAGCCCGTCGACCGGCACCTGGTCATGCGCACCCACACCTCGCCGGTGCAGGTGCGGTCGCTGCTGTCGCGTGACCTCCCGCTTTACGTGATCGCGCCCGGTCGCGTCTACCGTGCCGACGAGCTCGACGCCACGCACCTGCCGGTCTTCACCCAGGTCGAGGGCATCGCGATCGACAAGGGCCTGACGATGGCGCACCTGCGCGGCACGCTCGAGCACTTCGCCCGGCAGATGTTCGGCGCCGAGGCGCAGATCCGGCTCCGCCCGAACTACTTCCCGTTCACCGAGCCCAGCGCCGAGATGGACGTCTGGCAGCCGAACGCCAAGGGTGGCGCGCGGTGGGTCGAGTGGGGTGGCTGCGGCATGGTGAACCCCAACGTCCTGCGTGCCGCCGGCATCGACCCGGACGAGTACCAGGGCTTCGCGTTCGGCATGGGCATCGAGCGGACTCTGCAGTTCCGCAACGGCCTGAACGACATGCGTGACTTCCTCGAGGGCGACATCCGCTTCTCGCAGCAGTTCGGAACGGTGGTCTGATGCGCGTCCCACTCCGTTGGCTCGGTGAGTCCGTCGACCTCCCCGAGGACGTCACCCTCGAGCACGTCCACGCGGCGCTCGTGTCGGTCGGCTTCGAGGAAGAGGACGTCCACACCTTCGACCTGACCGGTCCCATCGTGGTCGGTCGGGTCCTCGAGCGCGTCCCCGAGCCGCAGAAGAACGGCAAGACCATCAACTGGTGCCAGGTGGACGTCGGCGAAGCCGAGCCCCGCGGCATCGTCTGCGGCGCGCACAACTTCGACGTCGGCGACCTCGTCGTCGTCACGCTGCCCGGCGCAGTGCTGCCGGGGCCGTTCCCGATCGCCGCCCGCAAGACCTACGGGCACGTGTCCGACGGCATGATCGCCTCGGCCCGCGAGCTCGGGCTGGGCGACGAGCACGACGGCATCCTGCGCTTCGCCGACCTCGGCATGGACCCCACCGTCGGTGCCGACGCCATCGCGCTCCTCGGCCTCGACGACGCCGCGGTCGAGATCAACGTCACGCCGGACCGCGGCTACGTGCTCAGCATGCGTGGTGTCGCCCGTGAGTACGCGCACGCCACCGGAGCCAGCTTCCACGACCCCGTCGACCGCGTCGCGCCGCGTGCGGCCGAGGGCTTCCGGGTCACGATCGACGACCAGGCCCCGGTGCGGGGTCGGGTCGGAGCGTCGACGTTCGTCACCCGCGTCGTCCGCGGGATCGATCCGGCCGCGAAGACACCGTCCTGGATGGTGTCGCGTCTGTCGCTGGCAGGGGTGCGTTCCATCTCCCTGCCCGTCGACATCACGAACTACGTCATGTTCGAGCTCGGCCAGCCGCTCCACGGCTACGACCTGCAGACCATCGCGGGCGGCCTCGGCGTGCGCCGGGCGACCGCTGGCGAGACGCTCGAGACCCTCGACGGCGCCGTTCGGAAGCTCGACCCCGAAGACCTCGTCATCACCGACGACGACGGTCCCGTCGGCCTCGCCGGCGTCATGGGCGGAGCCCGCACCGAGATCTCGGCGAGCACCACCGACGTCCTGATCGAGGCCGCCGGGTTCGACCAGGTCTCCATTGCCCGCACCGCTCGTCGCCACAAGCTCCCCAGCGAGGCATCCCGTCGCTTCGAGCGCGGGGTCGACCCGCAGGTGGCCGAGGCCGCGGCGAACCGTGCCGTCGAGCTCCTCGTCGAGCTCGCCGGCGGCACCGCTGACGCCCTCGGGTCCACGCTCGTCGACACCGAGCCGCGGGCGACCGTGACGATGCGCCTCACGCGTCCGGCCGAGCTCGTCGGCGTCGAGTACACCGACGCCGAGGTCATCGACACGCTCCGCGCGATCGGCGCGACGGTCGAGACCGACGGTGAGCAGCTCGCGGTCACGCCGCCCACCTGGCGTCCCGACCTGACCGACGACACCACCCTCGTCGAAGAGGTCGCGCGCATCGTCGGCTACGACCGGATCCCGAGCGTGCTGCCGGTCGCCCCGCCCGGCCGTGGCCTGACCCGGCACCAGCAGGCTCGTCGTCGGGTCGCCTCGGCGCTGGCCGCGGCGGGCCTGACCGAGGTCGTCACGGCGCCGTTCGTGTCGGCCGCCACGCAGGACGCCTACCCGGGGATCGACCCGCAGGGCGGACCGAGCGTCGTGCTCGCGAATGCCCTGGACAGCGAGCAGAACCTCCTGCGCCGGAGCGGCGTTCCGGCCCTGGTCGACGCCGCCCGTCGCAACGTGTCGCGCGGGCTCGTCGACGTCGCGCTCTACGAGACGTCCCGGGTGTTCCTGCCGGTGACGGGCGTGACGCTCGGCACCGACGAGGTCCCGGCGGGCGCCACCCGGCCCGACCGTGCGACGCTCGAGGCGCTGGACGCCTCGCTGCCCGCCCAGCCCTTCCACGTCGCCGCACTGCTCACCGGCCACCGGGTCGTCAAGCAGCCCGGCACCACGGCGGAACCGTTCGGCATCGCCGACGCGATCGACGTTGCCCGCCAGGTCGCCTGGGCCGTCGGTGTGGAACTCACCGTCGCGCAGACGACCCACCCGTCCCTGCACCCGGGCCGGGCCGCGTCGCTGCTCGTCGACGGCACGGTCGTGGGCGTCGCCGGTGAGCTCCTGCCCGAACTGGCCGAGGCCGCCGTCCTGCCCCGGGTGGTGGCGGTCGTCGAGCTCGACCTCGACGCGCTCGTCGCCGCTGCCCCGGAACTCGTCGCGGTCGCGCCGATCGTCTCCTACCCGGCGGCGACGCAGGACCTCTCGCTCGTCGTCGATGCCGGCGTGCCGGCCGGTGACGTGCTGGATGCGGTGCGCTCTGGCGCCGGAGACCTGTTGGAGTATGCTCGGCTCGTGGATGACTACCGGGGCTCCGGCGTGGACGAGGGACAGAAGTCCCTGACGTTCGCGCTGCGCTTCCGTGCCACGGACCGCACGCTGACCGCTGCCGAGGCCACCGAGGCCCGTGACGGCGCTGTCCGACGTGCCGGCGAGCGATTCGGGGCGACCCTGCGCGACTGACCCACACGGGATCAGCACCGCCCGGGGTCGCCGCCTCCGACTCTCTCGACGACCAGTCCGACCAAAGGTGGAATCCCATGTCCGTATCCGTCGCCGTGGCGGGAGCCTCCGGCTACGCGGGTGGTGAGCTCCTGCGCGTGCTCTCCGCCCACCCCGAGTTCGAGGTCAGGACGGTGACGGCGTTCTCGAACGCCGGACAGCCCCTGATCGCGACGCAGCCGCACCTCCGTTCCCTGTCGCACCTGACGCTGACGGAGACGACGGCCGAGACGCTGCGCGGGCACGACGTGGTGTTCCTGGCGCTGCCGCACGGGCAGTCGGGTGGGATCACCGCGGAACTCGGCGACGACGCGCTCGTCATCGACTGCGGCGCCGACCACCGGCTGACGGACCCGGCGGCGTGGGAGCGGTTCTACGGCGGTGACTACTTCGGCGCGTGGACCTACGGGCTGCCCGAGCTCCTGCTCGCGGCGCCCACCCCGGGTTCGGCCGATGAATGGCGCGAGGTCGACGACATCGCGTCGCAGGGCAAGCAGCGTTCCGCCCTGGTCGGCACGAAGCGCATCGCGGTCCCCGGATGCAACGTCACCGCGGTGACGCTCGGCATCCAGCCGGGCATCCAGGCCGGCCTCGTCGAGTCCGACGACCTCGTCGCGGTGCTCAGCGTCGGCCCGAGCGGCGCCGGCAAGAAGCTCAGCACCACCTACCTGGCCTCCGAGATCATGGGGTCCGCCAGCGCCTACGCCGTCGGTGGCTCGCACCGGCACGTCCCCGAGATCCAGCAGAACCTGCAGGTCGCGGGGGCCGCCGACGTGACGATTTCGTTCACGCCGGTCCTGGTCCCGATGTCGCGGGGGATCCTGGCGACCACCACCGCGAAGCTCTCGCCCGGCGTCAGCGCACGCGACGTCCGGCTCGCCTGGGAGCAGGCCTACGCCGACGAGCCGTTCGTCCACCTGCTGCCCGAGGGCGAGTTCCCCCGGGTCGCGGACACGATCGGTGCGAACACCGCGCTCGTCGGCATCGCCGTCGACGAGGCCGCAGGCCGCGTCGTCGCGGTGACCGCGCTCGACAACCTCGCCAAGGGCACGGCCGGCGCCGCGGTCCAGTCGGCGAACATCGCCCTCGGTCTCCCCGAGACCACGGGCCTCAGCGTGGACGGAGTCGCACCGTGACCGACGCAGGCACGACCACCCAGACCGAGCCGGGCCTCCAGGGCGTCACCGCGGCAGCGGGCTTCCGCGCCGCCGGTGTCACCGCAGGCCTCAAGACGAGCGGCAAGCCGGACGTGGCCCTCGTCGTCAACGACGGTCCCGACGCGGCCGTGGCGGCCGTCTTCACCAGCAACCGAGCCCAGGCGCACCCCGTCATCTGGTCCCGCCAGGTCGTCGGGGACGGCGTCGCCCGTGCCGTCGTCCTGAACTCCGGCGGCGCGAACTGCTTCACCGGCCCGTTCGGCTTCCAGACCACGCACCTGACGGCCGAAGCCGCGGGCGACGCCCTCGGGATCGGAGCCGGCGACGTCGTCGTCTGCTCCACCGGGCTCATCGGAGTGGGCGACCAGACCTTCCGCGACAACGTGCTCCGCGGCGTCGACCTGGCGAGCGCCGCACTCAGCAGCGACGGCGGTCCGGATGCGGCGACCGCGATCATGACGACGGACACGAAGGCCAAGCAGTCCGTCGTGACCGAGGACGGCTGGACCGTCGGCGGCATGGCCAAGGGTGCCGGGATGCTCGCCCCGGGCCTCGCGACGATGCTCGTCGTCATCACGACCGACGCCGTGCAGACGCCGGACCAGCTCGACCAGGCGCTCCGTGCCGCCACCCGCATCACGTTCGACCGGGTCGACTCCGACGGCTGCATGTCCACGAACGACACCGTCGTGCTGCTGTCGTCGGGTGCGAGTGGCGTGACGCCCGAGGTCGGTGACTTCCAGGAAGCCCTGACCGCGGTCTGCGCCGATCTGGCCCGCCAGCTGCAGCAGGACGCCGAGGGCGCGAGCCACGACATCGCGATCGAGGTCGTGCACGCCGCGACGGAGGACGACGCCGTGACCGTCGGCCGGAGCGTCGCCCGGAACAACCTGTTCAAGGCGGCCGTCTTCGGCAACGACCCGAACTGGGGCCGGGTGCTCGCGGCGATCGGCACCACCGACGCCGAGTTCGACCCGTACGCGGTGGACGTCAGCATGAACGGCGTCCGGGTCTGCCACGCGGGCGCACCCGACGAGCCGAGCGACGCCGTCGACCTGACGCCGCGTGACACCCACGTGCGCATCGACCTCGGTGTCGGCACGCACTCGGCCACGATCCTGACCAACGACCTCACGCACGACTACGTGCACGAGAACAGCGCGTACTCCAGCTGATGGCGGCGGACACGAACGGGGCCGGTACGCCCCTCACGAAGGAAGAAGAACACGAGTTCGCCGCGGTCAAGGCCGCGACGCTCATCGAGTCGCTGCCCTGGCTGAAGCGCTTCTCGGGCAAGGTCGTCGTGGTCAAGTTCGGCGGCAACGCCATGGTGAACGAGGACCTGAAGCGCGCCTTCGCCGAGGACATGGTCTACCTGCGCTACGCCGGCCTGCACCCCGTCGTCGTGCACGGCGGGGGGCCGCAGATCTCCGCCGCCCTCAAGGAACAGGGCATCGAGTCCGAGTTCCGCGGCGGCTACCGCGTCACGACGACCGAGGCGATCACCGTCGTCCGCGACGTCCTGGCCGGCGAGGTCAACCGCGAGATCGTCGACTTGATGAACGAACACGGCGAGGGCCTGGCCGTCGGCGTGTTCGGCGACGGCGGCTCGTTGTTCACCGGCGAGAAGAAGGGCGTCGTCGTCGAAGGGCAGGAGTACGACCTGGGCCACGTCGGGGACATCACCCACGTCGACCCGTCGGGTGTGCTCGCCGCGATCGAGGCCGGCCGGATCCCGGTCGTCTCGAGCATCGCCATCGACGACGCGCACCCCGACCAGGCACTCAACGTGAACGCGGACGCTGCGGCGGGTGCCCTGGCGATCGCGCTGCGGGCCTCGAAGCTCATGATGCTCACCGACGTCCCCGGCCTGTACCGCAACTGGCCCGACCGTGACTCGATCGTCGACCTCATCGCGGTCGACGAACTCCGCGAACTCCTGCCGAGCCTCGAGTCGGGGATGATCCCCAAGATGACCGCGTGCCTCGACGCCGTGGTCGGCGGGGTCGGCGGTGCGACGATCATCGACGGCCGGATCCCGCACTCGATCCTGCTCGAGGTCTTCACCCTGCGGGGTGCGGGCACCGAGGTGATCCCGGACCCGAGCCGACGAACCGAGAACCAGATGACCCACGCCGAGATCGGCCGTCGCGTGGCGTCGCCGTCGATCGACAGCAGTACCGGCCAGCACGTGGCGGGTACGGACGAGAAGGGACACCAGCAGTGAGCACCGAGACGCAGACCGAGACCTGGAACGACCGGTTCGGGGCGTCGCTCATGCGATCCCTGACCCCGCCCAAGATCATGCTCGAGCGTGGCCAGGGCTGCCGCGTCTGGGACGTCGACGGCAACGAGTACCTCGACTTCCTCGCCGGCATCGCGGTGAACTCGCTCGGCCACGCGCACCCCGCCCTGGTGGAGGCGATCGCCGACCAGGCCGCGAAGCTCGTGCACGTGTCGAACTACTTCGCCACCCCGCCGCAGCTCGAACTCGCCGAGCGCCTCAAGCGCATCACCGGTGCGGGCGACGCCGGCCGTGTCTACTTCGGTAACTCCGGTGCCGAGGCGAACGAGGCCGCGTTCAAGCTGGCCCGCCTCAACAAGGGTGCGGACGGCACGAAGACCCGGATCCTCGCGCTCAAGCAGGGCTTCCACGGGCGCACGATGGGTGCCCTCGCGCTCACCGGCAAGCCCGCGCTGCAGCAGGACTTCCTGCCGATGATCCCGGGCGTCGAGCACATCGACACCTCGATCGAGGCGCTCGAAGCGTCCATCGACGACTCCGTCGCCGCCCTGATCCTCGAACCGATCAAGGGTGAGGCCGGCGTGGTCGACCTGCCCGAGGGCTTCCTGCTGGCGGCACGCCGACTGACCGCGGAGCACGGCGCACTGCTGATCCTCGACGAGATCCAGACGGGTGTCGGCCGGACGGGCAACTGGTTCGCGTTCCAGGGCCACGGGGTGACGCCGGACGCCATCACCGTCGCGAAGGGCATCGCCGGGGGCTTCCCCATCGGCGCCCTCGTCACGTTCGGCTGGGCGTCCGACCTGTTCTCGGCCGGCCAGCACGGGTCGACGTTCGGCGGCAACCCGCTCGGCACCCGCGTCGCCAACGCGGTGCTCGAGGAGATCGAGCGTGCGGAGCTCGTCGCCAGCGCAGTGGTCAAGGGCGAGCGGATCCGTGACGGCATCCGCGCCATCGGGTCCCCGCTGGTGGAAGAGGTCCGTGGCACCGGCCTGCTCATCGGCGTCGGTCTGACCGGTCCGATCGGCCCGGCCGTCAACGCAGCCGCCCTCGAGCGCGGCCTCATCATCAACGCCCCCAACGAGTCGAGCCTGCGCATCGCGCCGCCGCTCATCGTGTCCGATGCCGAGATCGACGAGTTCCTGTCGATCCTCGCCCAGAGCCTCGCGGCCGTCGCCGCAGCGCAGGAGCCCACCGCATGACCCGCCACTTCCTCCGCGACGACGACCTGAGCCAGGCCGAGCAGTCCGCGATCCTCGACATCGCCGACCGCATGAAGGCCGACCGCTGGGCGGAGAAGCCGCTGGCCGGTCCGCAGAGCGTCGCGGTGATCTTCGACAAGTCGTCGACCCGAACCCGGGTGTCCTTCCACGTCGGCATCTCCGACCTCGGCGGCAGCCCGCTGATCATCTCGACGGCGAACAGCCAGCTCGGCGGCAAGGAGACCCCGTCGGACACCGCCCGCGTGCTCGAGCGCATGGTGTCGGCGATCGTGTGGCGCACCTACGGTCAGGCCGGGCTCGAGGAGATGGCCGCCGGCACGACGGTCCCCGTCGTCAACGCGCTGTCCGACGACTTCCACCCCTGCCAGCTCCTCGCCGACCTGCTCACCATCCGGGAGCACCGCGGCGCCCTCGCCGGGCAGACCGTGGCGTTCATCGGCGACGGTGCGAGCAACATGGCGCAGTCGTACCTGCTCGCCGGGGCGACGGCGGGCATGCACGTCCGCGTCGCCGCACCCGCCGAGTTCTCCCCGTCGGCGCAGGTCGTCACCGACGCCGAGGAACGCGCCGCCGTGACGGGCGGCTCCGTCCTCGTGGTGAGCGACCCGGTGGCCGCGGTCGCGGGTGCCGACGTGGTCGTCACCGACACCTGGGTGTCGATGGGCAAGGAGTCCGAGAAGCAGTCGCGCCTCGACACCTTCGCGGGGTACCGCGTCGACGACGCGCTCATGGCGCACGCCGCCGACGACGCCGTCTTCATGCACTGCCTGCCGGCCGACCGGGGGTTCGAAGTGACCGCCGACGTCATCGACGGCCCCCGCAGCATCATCTGGGACGAGGCGGAGAACCGTCTGCACGCCCAGAAGGCGTTGCTGGCCTGGCTGCTCGCCAACGACTAGCCGACGGATCGGACACCAGTGGCTGACCGCGTCGTCCTCGCGTACTCCGGCGGTCTCGACACCTCCGTCGGGATCGGCTGGCTGCGCGACGCCACCGGCAAGGACGTCGTCGCACTCGTGGTCGACGTCGGCCAGGGCGGCGAGGACCTCGAGGCGGTCCGGCAGCGTGCGCTCGACTGCGGCGCCGTCGAGTCACTCGTCGTAGACGCCAAGGACGAGTTCGCCGACGAGTACATCGTGCCGGCGCTCCGGGCCAACGCGCTCTACCAGAAGCGGTACCCGCTCGTCTCGGCACTGAGCCGCCCGCTCATCGCGAAGCACCTCGCGCTGACGGCGAAGCAACTCGGTGCCGACAGCGTCGCGCACGGCTCCACCGGCAAGGGCAACGACCAGGTCCGCTTCGAGGCAGCCGTCGCGGCGATCGCACCGGACCTGCGGACCGTCGCACCGGTGCGGGACCTCGCCCTGACCCGCGACCGCGCCATCGCCTACGCGCAGGAGCACCGGCTGCCGATCCAGCACTCGGAACGGGAGCCGTGGTCGGTCGACCAGAACGTGTGGGGCCGAGCGATCGAGACCGGGCTCCTCGAGGACCCGTGGACCGCCCCCGCCGCCGACCTCTACGCGACCACGCAGGACCCGGCGCTCCCGCAGCAGCCCGACGAGGTCACGATCACCTTCGACCGCGGTGTCCCGGTCGCCCTCGACGGGCAGCGGTTCAGCGTGCTGCGCATGGTGCAGGAGCTCAACGCGGTCGCCGGCAAGCACGGCGTCGGGCGGATCGACGTCGTCGAGGACCGGGTGGTCGGCATCAAGTCGCGCGAGGTCTACGAGGCGCCGGCCGCGATCGCGCTCATCGCTGCGCACGAGGAGCTCGAGAGCCTCACCCTCGAGCGCGACGTCGCCCGGTTCAAACGCGGCGTCGAGTCCGAGTGGGCCGACCTGGTCTACGACGGCCTGTGGTTCGGCGGACTCAAGCGCAGTCTCGACGCCTTCGTCGAGCACACCCAGCAGCACGTCTCCGGCGACGTCCGGTTGCGGCTGCAGGGCGGGCGTGCCACCGTGACGGGCCGTCGGTCGGAGCAGAGCCTCTACGACTTCGACCTGGCGACGTCGGACACCGGCGACGCGTTCGACCAGTCCGTGTCCAGGGGGTTCATCGAGCTCTGGTCACTGCCCAGCAAGATCTCCGCCCGCCGTGACGCGGCGAACTGACCAACAGCCGCACCACAGACGAAACGACGCAGGACGACATGACCGACGAGAAGACCGACGCCACCAACACCGGTGCCCTCTGGGGCGGCCGCTTCGCCGACGGCCCGAGTGCGGCCCTCGCCGCGCTCTCGAAGTCGACGCACTTCGACTGGCAGCTCGCGCCGTACGACATCGCGGGGTCCCGAGCCCACGCCCGAGCGCTGCACACCGCGGGCTACTTGACCGCCGACGAGCTCGAACGCATGCTCGCCGGCCTCGACCGGCTCGAAGCGGCGCACGTCGACGGGAGCCTGCAGCCCGACGACTCCGACGAGGACGTCCACGGCGCCCTGGAACGCCTGCTCATCGCCGACCTCGGTCCCGAGCTCGGCGGCAAGCTCCGCGCTGGTCGGAGCCGCAACGACCAGATCGCCACCCTCGGTCGCATGCACATGCTCGACCACGGGCGGCGCATCGGCCGGCTCGTGATCGACCTCGTCGACGCGATCACCCAGCAGGCGACCGAGCACCCGGCCGCGATCATGCCGGGCCGCACGCACCTGCAGCACGCGCAGCCCGTGCTCCTGGCCCACCACCTGCTCGCGCACGCCTGGCCGCTCGTCCGCGACCTCGAGCGCCTCCGCGACTGGGCCGGCCGCGCGAGCGTCAGCCCGTACGGCGCCGGTGCGCTGGCGGGCAGTTCGCTCGGTCTCGACCCCGCCGCGATCGCCGCGGAGCTCGGCTTCGACCGCCCGGCGGACAACTCGATCGACGCCACGGCCGCCCGCGACGTCGTCGCCGAGTTCGCGTTCGTCCTCGCGCAGATCGGCATCGACGTCTCGCGCCTGTCGGAAGAGGTCATCCTCTGGAACACGAAGGAGTTCGGCTTCGTCCGGCTCCACGACGCCTTCTCGACCGGCTCGAGCATCATGCCGCAGAAGAAGAACCCTGACATCGCCGAGCTCGCCCGGGGCAAGTCCGGGCGCCTGATCGGCAACCTGACCGGGCTCCTCGCGACCCTCAAGGGCCTGCCGCTGGCCTACAACCGCGACCTGCAGGAGGACAAGGAGCCGGTCTTCGACTCCGTCGCCACGCTCGAGGTCCTGCTGCCCGCGTTCACCGGCATGATCGCGACCCTGACCTTCGACACCGACCGGATGGCCGAGCTCGCGCCGCAGGGGTTCTCGCTCGCGACGGACGTCGCCGAGTGGCTGGTCCGCCAGGGGGTCCCGTTCCGGGATGCGCACGAGGTCTCCGGCGCGCTCGTCCGGTACTGCGAGGAGCGCGGCATCGAGCTCGACGAGCCGACCGACGAGGAGTACCGGTCGGTGTCCGAGCACCTCACGCCCGACGTCCGTTCCGTCCTGACCATCGAGGGCAGCGTCGCATCGCGCTCCGGCGTCGGGGGCACCGCACCCGACCGGGTCGCCGAGCAACTCGCGTCCGTCACCCGCCGCGTCCGCGACCTGGCCGAGGGCGCACCCTTCTCGCGATGACCGAGGGGATCGCCGCGCTGCTCGCCGAGCCCGCCCCGATCGCCGCGCCGGCCCTGCTCGGTGCGACCATCGCGGGGCGCGGCGTAGCGCTCCGCATCACCGAGGTCGAGGCCTACTCCGGCCCCACCGATCCGGGATCACACGGTCACCGGGGTATGACGGAGCGCAACCGCCACCTCTTCGGTCCGCCCGGCACGCTGTACGCCTACCGCTCGTACGGCATCCACACCTGCGTCAACGTCGTGAGCGGGCCGGCCGGCACCTCGTCGGGCTCCCTGCTGCGCGGTGCGCAGGTCGTCGAAGGACTCGACGTCGCGCGAGCGCGTCGCGGGTCGAAGGTCGCGGACGTCGCCTTGGCACGCGGGCCCGGCAACCTCGGTGGTGCGCTCGGAGCGGTCCTCGGGCAGGACGACGGCACGTCGCTCCTCGACGGGTCCGGCCCGTTCGTGCTCACCCTGGCACCCGGCCTGGAGGCCCGGGTCGCCTCCGCCGGACCGGCCCACGTGATCGACGAGCTCCTGTCCGAGACCCTGGCCGGTCCGCCCGCGAGCGCTGCGGTCCCACGGATCTCCCGCGGCCCGCGCACCGGCGTCGGCGGCATCGCCGGCGGGGTGCGGTACCCCTGGCGCTTCTGGCTGACGGGTGACCCCACGGTCTCGACGTACCGACGGCACAAGGGCGCCCTCGACTCGTGAACCCGGCCACGGGCCTCCCGGCTGCCGCGCCTGTCGGACGTCCGTCGCCGCTACGATGGCGGGGTGTCCAGTGATACCGCTCAAGACGTCCTGACGCGCCAGCAGAACGACCCCGCCTTCGACTCGGTGTGGGACGAACTGCAGTGGCGCGGGCTGGTGCAGGTCTCGACCGACGAGACCGCGCTGCAAGAGGCCCTCGACGGTGAACCGATCACGTACTACTGCGGCTTCGACCCCACCGCGCCGTCGCTGCACTGCGGCAACCTCCTGCAGCTCCTGACCATGCGTCGGCTGCAGCTCGCGGGGCACAAGCCGCTCGCGTTGGTGGGCGGGTCGACCGGTCTCATCGGCGATCCGCGTCCCACAGCCGAGCGCACGTTGAACACGCCGGAGACCGTGGCGGAGTGGGTGTCCCGACTGCAGGCACAGGTGTCCCGGTTCCTCAGTCCGGACGGCGACAACGGCGTCCGCCTGGTGAACAACCTCGACTGGACCGCACCGTTGTCCGCGATCGACTTCCTGCGCGACGTCGGCAAGTACTTCCGCGTCAACTCGATGCTCAAGAAGGATGCGGTGGCCGCGCGCCTGAACTCCGATGCAGGGATCAGCTACACCGAGTTCAGCTACCAGATCCTGCAGGGGCTCGACTACCGCGAACTCTGGCGACAGTACGGGTGCACGCTGCAGACCGGTGGGTCTGACCAGTGGGGCAACCTGACCTCGGGCACCGAGCTCGTCCGTCGTGCCGAAGGTGCCACGGTGCACGCCCTCGGGACCCCGCTCATCACGAACTCCGACGGCACGAAGTTCGGCAAGAGCGAGGGCAATGCGATCTGGCTCGACGCCGAGATGACCTCGCCCTACGCCATGTACCAGTTCTGGCTCAACACGACCGACGCCGACGTGATCGCCCGGCTGCGGCAGTTCACGTTCCTGACGCGCGCCGAGATCGAACGACTCGAGCAGGCCGTCGCCGACGAGCCCTTCCGACGAGAGGCCCAGCGGACCCTGGCCTTCGAGGTCACCTCGATCGTGCACGGAGTGGCGGCGACCCAGGCGGCGATCGATGCCGCGGCCGCGCTGTTCGGCAACGGTGACCTCGGTGCGCTCGACCCGGAGACCCTGCGGTCGGCGATCGCCGCGCTGCCGGGGTCGGTCACGCTCGACTCCGGAGCGGACATCGCACGGGCACTCGTGGAGACCGGACTCGTGAAGTCCCTCGGTGAAGCCCGCCGCGCGATCGACCAGGGCGGCGTCTCCGTGAACAACGTCCGGGCCGAGGACCCGGCCGCCCCGCTGTCCGACCTCGCCCTGCCCGGGGGAGTGCTCGTCCTCCGTCGTGGCAAGAAGACCCTCGCCGGAGTGACGCTCGCCTGATCCCGGTTGCTCGACCCCTGTGATGCCCGGTTCCCCTGTGGAACCGGGCATCGCTGCGTCCGGGCGACGCGTGTTGCACAACGCGACACGCCCGGGATGGGGGCTGGCTTGGCGCACTCGCTGAGGGCTGCGTATAGTTCTTACTCGTCACCCCAAAGGTGCGGCGGAGCGGCTGGAGCGAAAGCCCAGAGCACGTCGGCCCTCAAGCGGGACCATCCTCCACTGAAGTTCAGATCGGGCCTTGCGCCGGATCGCTTCGACGCCTAGGATGACAAGCCCACCGGTTCTCTCCCCTCGGGATGAGCCACTGGACCTCCGGGTCCGACGAACAACCGGTGGCAAGCCAAGAACACAAGCCTTGTGGCTGAAGCTCGAACTCGAGCCGAGGAGCAAGTGCGTCTGGTCCTTGAGAACTCAACAGCGTGCACATTGTCAATGCCAATTTATTGATTGACCTCGTGCCTGGTCGGCTTGCTGACTGGGTCATGAAGCAATTCCTTTTGGATTGAAGATTGTCAGTAGACAGTCAACAGTC